>NZ_CALIWN010000051.1:0-6269 GCF_938046485.1 uncultured Aggregatibacter sp.
GAGGAATTTGTATCGGTTTGAGGGCACGGTGCAGAATCAAGTTGACCCATTGGGCTTATTTGCACCAGCACTTGCGGTGCCTTGGCTTTTAGAAGGATTAGCCTATGTCGGGACAGCCATAGCTGGTATTCTTATCGGCGTGGGGGCAATGGAGGCAGCGGATAAGGTTGAGGCTCAGGCTGAAGCAGATGGTACAGTGAAGTATAATAAAACAAAATGCCCGCCTTGTAATCCTCCTGCTGGAGTTAAGTTTGATTTTCAGACTCATACTACTCATGATCATGGAGGCGGTTTAGGTAGCACGGGATCAAAAGTCCACTGGCATTATTCGGTAAATAATCAAAGACCTTATCCGGATTGTACATGTTTTACTATAAAACACGCTTTTGGTGGTTGTGGGCCAGCTCCAATACCTTAAATTTTATAAGAGGGAAATTAAATGAATTTTTTAATTGATGCAAAAATTATGAGTATAAAATTTGATTTTAATGCAAGTAATGTATTAAAAAATCAAAATCTTATATTCGAAGTTGAAAAACTTGAAGATAATTTAGTGAGCTACACATTGCAGTTTATTGATGTTAGCAGTTTTCAAGTCTTCCTAGATGTTGGAGAAAAAAATTTATCCCCCTCTTCCTATGAAGCAGATAGTATTTACATATCGTCAATAGTTATGCTGGAGCAATATAAAAATCATAAAAAATGGAAAATAACATTAATTGATAATGTAGGTAGTATTGAAATTTTTTCTAATGACATTGAGATTGTTAGAGATGAATTAGGAAAGGAAGTAAGAAAGATTATTTAATTAGTTTATTTTTAATAAGGTATTTAATGAAATATGCTACCCATAAAAATATAATGCTTAGAGATCTTATTTATTGGAAAAAATTCATCTCCTTGAGATAAAGGGATGATAGTCTTATTTAATTCTATGGGACTTGTTCAAATCATGAGAGATGATAAGAACATAGATATTGAATTTATTTTACACCTAACAGCTCCTGACGTTAATGACTTTTTAAATTGTCGTTGTGAACATTAGCTTTTCTCGAGCCATCTCTCAATATGTGCTTATAACATTTTGAAAAAAATAGATATTATTTAACGGCTATATCGGATATGGTTGTTATCATTTAAAAAATGTTTGAAAAACCGACCGCACTTTGAACTATATCTGAATAACCGGGCAAGTGAAATGGAATAGGATAACTATTTCGGATTGAACTTAAGGTTTATCCCGTTTAAGTTTTGAATAGTAGACCGTAGCGTGCAACTTGTTGCACGAAAAAAATGGAACTAACCAAACGATGTGATTAAACGTGCGGTCATTGTTGGGACATTTTTATCCATTCATCAAAATTAACAGAAATGTATTTCGTGCATCAAGATGCACGCTACGAAAATCAAAACGTGATTAAATCAACGTAGCGTGCAACTTGTTACACGAACAAGACGGAATTAAACAAACGACGTGTTTAAACGAGCGGTCATTTTTGGGGACGTTTTTACCCATTCACCAAAATGAATGGAAAGGTATTTCGTGCATCAAGATACACGCTACGAGAATCAAAACGTGATTAAATCAACGTAGCGTGCAACTTGTTGCACGAATAAGGTAAAATCATCCAGACAACGTGCGCAAAAGTGCGGTCGGAAAATGCAGCGTTTTTACCCTTTCACCAAAATCCCTTTCAAGAAGCGCGCGGTATGCGAACCTTCGACTTTAGCCACCTGCTCCGGCGTACCGGTGGCGATAATTTGTCCGCCGCCACTACCACCTTCCGGGCCGAGATCCACAATCCAGTCGGCGGTTTTAATTACGTCTAAATTGTGCTCAATGACCACGATAGTATTGCCTTGATCGCGCAAGCGGTGCAACACGGAAAGCAACTGTTTGATGTCGGCAAAGTGTAGCCCGGTAGTAGGCTCGTCCAGAATATACAGCGTTTTGCCCGTATCTCGTTTAGAGAGTTCCGTTGCCAATTTCACCCGTTGCGCTTCACCGCCGGAAAGGGTGGTGGAGGATTGACCTAAGCGAATGTAAGACAAGCCCACGTCTATGAGGGTTTGCAGTTTACGCGCAATCATCGGAACAGCATCGAAAAATTCGCGCGCTTCTTCCACGGTCATATCCAATACTTGATGAATGGTTTTGCCTTTGTAGCGAATTTCCAAGGTTTCGCGGTTGTAGCGTTTGCCCTTACATTGGTCGCACGGCACGTACACATCGGGCAGGAAGTGCATTTCCACTTTGATGACGCCGTCGCCCTGACAGGCTTCGCAACGTCCGCCGCGTACGTTAAAACTGAAACGCCCCGGGTTGTAGCCGCGTGCTCGGGCTTCCGGCACACCGGCGAACAGCTCACGAATTGGGGTAAACACGCCGGTGTAGGTTGCCGGGTTAGAGCGCGGAGTTCGGCCAATCGGGCTTTGGTCAATATCGATGACTTTGTCAAAAAATTCCAAACCTTCAATAGATTTATATGGCGCTGCTTCCGCATTTTCCGCACGGTTTAACGCATTTTGGGCAATCGGGAACAAGGTATCGTTAATCAACGTGGATTTGCCTGAGCCGGACACGCCGGTGATACAGGTGAACAAGCCCACCGGAATCTCTAAGTTGACGTTTTTCAGATTATTGCCTGATGCGCCAAACAACTTGAGCGTTTTTTTCTTATCAAGTGCGGTGCGTTTTTTCGGTATTTCGATTTTTTCCGCGCCGGATAAGAATTTACCCGTAAGCGAGTTTGGATTTTGCATGATTTGTTGCGCTGTGCCTTCGGCAATGACATTGCCACCATGTACACCTGCGCCAGGGCCAATATCGATAATGTGGTCGGCGCTTAAAATCGCATCTTCATCATGTTCCACCACAATCACCGTGTTGCCAAGATTTCGTAAGTGAATCAAGGTATTGAGCAAGCGTTCGTTATCCCGTTGATGTAACCCGATAGACGGTTCATCCAACACATACATCACGCCGACCAAGCCCGCACCAATTTGGCTGGCAAGGCGAATGCGTTGCGCTTCACCGCCTGAAAGGGTTTCAGCGGAGCGGGAAAGGGAAAGATAATTCAGGCCCACATTGACCAAAAATTGTAACCGCTCTTTGATTTCTTTCAGAATCTTCTCGGCGATTTGCGCTTTTTGACCGCTCAGTTGTAGCGCTCCAAAAAAGCTCAAGGCTTCTCCGATGCTTTTCTCCGATACATCAGGCAGATTGGTTTGCTCAATATAAACGTTACGTGCCTCTGGGCGCAGACGCGAACCGCCACAATCGGCACAAGGGCGATTGCTGATGTGTTTGGCGAGTTCTTCGCGCACTGACATGGATTCCGTTTCTTTATAACGGCGCGCCATGTTGTTCAAAATACCTTCAAAGACATGGTGGCGCAACACCACATCGCCACGATCGTTCATGTATTGGAATTCAATTTCTTCCTTGCCGGAACCGTGCAAAATAATCTGTTGAATTTTTTTCGGCAGTTCTTCAAAAGGCGTTTCAATATCGAAATGGTAGTGTTTCGCCAAGGACGTGAGCATTTGGTAATAATAGAAATTGCGACGATCCCAGCCTTTAATAGCGCCATTGGCAAGGGAAATGCTTGGATTTTGCACCACGCGTTTTTCATCGAAATATTGTTGCACGCCCAAACCATCACAAGTCGGGCACGCACCGGCAGGGTTATTAAAGGAGAAGAGACGAGGTTCCAGTTCCGGTACGGAATAGCCACAGTGCGGACAGGCAAAGTTGGCAGAGAACACCAGTTCTTCCGCCTTCGGATCGTCCATATACGCGACGACCGCCGTGCCGCCGGAAAGCTCGAGCGTGGTTTCAAAGGATTCCGCTAATCTTGTGGCTAAATCTGACCGCACTTTAAAGCGATCCACCACTACTTCGATGGTATGTTTTTTCTGTAATTCCAGTTTTGGCGGATCGGATAAATCACAAATCTCACCATCGATACGGGCACGAATGTAGCCTTGCGCAGCAATTTGTTGCAATAATTTAACGTGCTCACCTTTGCGCTCTTTTACCACCGGCGCCAACAACATCATTTTGCTTTCTTCAGGCAGAGAAAGCACTTTATCCACCATTTGGCTGATGGTTTGTGCCGTGAGTGGCACATTGTGATGAGGACAGCGCGGCTCACCCACGCGGGCAAACAACAAACGCAGGTAATCGTGAATTTCGGTAATGGTACCCACCGTTGAACGCGGGTTGTGTGAGGTAGATTTTTGCTCAATAGAAATAGCCGGTGAAAGCCCTTCAATATGATCTACATCGGGTTTTTCCATTAATGACAAAAATTGACGCGCATAGGCGGATAAGGATTCCACATAACGGCGTTGTCCTTCGGCATACAACGTGTCAAACGCCAAAGAAGATTTTCCCGAGCCGGATAAGCCGGTAATAACAATGAGTTTGTCGCGTGGAATGGTTAAGTTAATATTTTTCAGATTGTGGGTTCTCGCCCCACGAATGTCGATGGTATCCATAATAGATTTTATAAATGAAAGAAGTGTAAATTTGCGACAATTATCGCATATTCCTAAATAACTGTGCAAATATCCAGTTAATTTTGTTGAAGGCGTGGATTTATTCCGAATTTTCAGGCAGAATAGAGCAAATTTTTTTACAGCAAAATTGAATAAAAAAGAGGATATTATGGCTGGAGTAAATAAAGTCATTATTGTGGGTAACTTAGGTAACGATCCTGAAATGCGTACCATGCCGAACGGCGAAGCGGTTGCCAACATTACCGTTGCCACCAGTGAAAGCTGGAATGATAAAAACACCGGCGAACGTCGTGAAGTGACCGAATGGCACCGCATTGTGTTCTATCGTCGTCAGGCGGAAGTGGCGGGCGAATACCTACGCAAAGGCTCTAAAGTTTATGTCGAAGGGCGTTTAAGAACCCGCAAATGGCAAGATCAAAACGGCCAAGATCGCTACACCACAGAAATTCAAGGCGACGTTTTACAAATGTTAGACAGCCGCTCTGATCGTCAATCCGGCGGCTACGCGCCGGCAGCACAGCCAAGCTACTCAAGCCAAGCACCAAGCGCGCCAACTGCACCACGTGCCACTCCGGCAAGCAAACCGGCAGCCGAACCGCCAATGGATAATTTTGATGATGATATTCCGTTCTAACGAATAAAGCACAAAAATGATAAAGGGTCTGATGTGATGTCAGACCCTTTGTTTTTTGTGGCATAAAGCCAGTGTATTTTTAACGTAAGTGGGATTTGTAAGGCGTGTGCTCATTGATTAATCCTTAGAAAAATAGGCACAAACGTGGACGTTTGCGCCATCAGGGGCAAAGAATAGTAGTACACAGTCTGAAAAGATTGAAAAAATTTATTCTGTCATTTAGAAAAGCTAAAGAATAGTATCCCAAGTATAAATTTTGTTGACAATATTATAAGTTTACTTATAATAAGCACACATATAGTTAGAGGAGAAATTACAATGGAACTTAGTTTTAGTTTGAAAATCAAAGCTGCAAAAGAAGATGCATGGGAGTACTATGCAAATATTGAAAAATGGTATGATTGGGAAGAGGATTTAAAAAACATTACATTGAAAGGTAATTTTGAGACTGGTTCATGCGGAACTATGGAGCTTGAAGGAATGCCTCCTATGGAATATCAGCTTACTCTTGTAAAACCTTTTGAAGAATTTTGGGATAAAACAGAAACTCCGTTCGGAGATATTCTTTTCGGTCATCAAATTATTGATAATAATGACGGAAGCGTGAATATAAAACACACTGTGATTTTAGATAGTGAGGATGAGCAACATTTGGAATTTTTAAAACAAGTTTTTTCAGATGTTCCTCAGTCTATATTTATTCTAAAAAATTGTTTGGAAAAATAAGGTGGTTGCTGTTTGTTTACATCAAAATATAAAGACAATTCAGAAAAATCAACAGGATTGTTGTTCATGAGGGTGTACAATAAATGGCATCTTATGATAAAAAAAGAGTTAAAGAAAATAAATTTGACACACCCTCAATTTGTTGTTTTAGCTTCTCTTGCTTATCTATCGCAAAATGATAATGAAGTTACACAAGTTATGATTTCAAAACTCTCAGAGATAGATGTCATGACGGTATCTCAAATATTGAGTTTATTGGAAAAACATGATTTTGTGAAAAGAAAAGAACATTCAAGAGATACAAGAGCAAAAGTTGTTATTTTAAACAAGAAAGGAGAAGAAATATTACAAACAGCTGTTCCGTTAATTGAGCAAATTGATGAGT
>NZ_CALIWN010000052.1:0-20978 GCF_938046485.1 uncultured Aggregatibacter sp.
TGAGGATCAAGTGTTTTTTTCAAAAAAATGTTTGATAGGTTAGAAAAAATACAATTTGCTTATTTGATCTGCAAAAACGCTTCAGAAAATGACCGCACTTTCTGCCAATCTGTATATTCGATCTCTTTTGTCGGATCTGTTTCTCCGCCAGTGATGCGCATAATCAATTGGATCATAATACGATCGAAAAACTTATAGCGCGGATAAAGCAGCGCGCCGGCAAACACTGCCGATATCGTCGGTTTCCAGGTAATACGTTGCAAAAATTTGCGTACATAAACATTAGTTTCCGGTGTGGATTTTTCAGGTTTTCGCGCCGTTAAATTGACGCCGAAAAATGCCGTCGTCTTCTGATTTAAAAGTGCGGTGTGTTTTTCTAACATTTTATACAGCAGTTTATTAAAATGCCCGTAGCGGATCGAGGCGCCAATCATAATACGATCATAGGCTTGAAGATCGAATTCATCATGAATTGACTTAATCTCCACGTTTTCTTTAATCACATTTGCAATAAAACTGGCTATTTTTTTGGTTTGTCCATCATGTGTGGAATAGAGAATGAGCGTTTTCATTAAGATTTCCAAAATGTCGGTGTAAATAGAACTAAAAGTGAGAAGATTTCTAAACGTCCGCACACCATCGCTAACGTGAGAACCCACTTGGCGCTGTCGGGAATATCAACAAAATTACTGCTGACCGACCCCAGTGCCGGTCCAAGATTATTTAAACAAGCAATGACGGCATTGAATGCGTCAAATGTCTCAACGCCACAGCTAATCACACCAAGTAAACAAATGACAAAGACCAATAAATAGGCAGAAAAAAACGCCCAAATACTTTGAATCACCCTTTCATCCAATACACGTTTACCCAATTTTATCGGATAGACTAAATTCGGATGAATTAAGCGATTAAGCTCTCGTTTACCTTGTAAATAAAGCACAAGTACGCGCACGACTTTCAATCCGCCACCAGTCGATCCTGCACAACCACCGATAAAAGAGGCGAATAATAATAAGATCGGAAGAAATAATGGCCACTGATCGAAACTTGAGGTGGTATAACCTGCGGTTGTCGAAATGGAAACCGATTGGAATGCCGATTGTTCAAGATTTTGTAGCCAATCATCATTAAAACGATGATGCCCAAGCAACATCACAAAACATACTGCAATAAGCACCAATTGAATAAAAATAAAAAAGCGAAATTCCGGATCACGAAAATAGCTCGACAGGATATTGCCTTTGCCAATTTGAGAAAAGGCGTTGAAATGCAAGGCATAGTTACAGGCTGAAATGAGTAAAAATGCAATGGTAATCAGATTAACGGCAGAACTATTAAAATACGCGATACTGCTATCATGCGTAGAAAAGCCGCCAATAGAAACGGTTGAGAAACTGTGGCTAATTGCATCAAATGGCGACATTCCGGCTAACCAATAAGCCATTGCGCACAGTGTCGTTAATGAAGCATAAATAAACCATAATGTTTTCGCTGTTTCGGTAATTCTCGGGCGCATTTTATTTTCTTTGACCGGCCCGGAAATCTCGGCGCGATATAATGACATGCCGCCGATCCCCAATAATGGAATGATCGCCACAGCCAACACAATGATCCCCATACCACCTAACCACTGTAAAAATTGGCGGTAAAATAAAATCGCTTTCGGCAACTTATCCAAACCGATGATATTCGTCGCACCAGTGGTCGTTAAACCGGAAAAAGACTCAAAAAAAGCAGAGGATACGGTTAAATCAGGATCGTCAAATAAAATAAATGGGATCGCCCCTAAACTGCCCATGACGACCCAAAAGGCCACAACGATCAAGAACCCCTCTCGCGAACGCAATTCTTCTTTATGATGATGGCAAGCCCACCATAAAATCGCACCAGCGATGGCGCTAATCACAAAAGATTGAATAAAGGCTTTACCGCCACCGTCTCCGTAAAGCAGGGCGACAAATGCCGGCAATAACATTGTGCCTGAAAAGCACATCACAAGAATGCCGACAATGCGTAAAATAGATAAAAAATGCACTAAAAACTCTCTTACTCACTCTGTTCCAAAGATAATCTACCGGCAGATTTTTCGGTCAATTCCCGTTCAAATGCCTGCAATTTATCTAAGCGAATCCCTAACATTACTGTAACTTCAGCCTGAAAATCTTGCTCGATAACCACCGCATCATATTTTTCGCACAATGCTTGTAGCCACTGAATTTGGCTATAATCACACCGCACTTGATAGCGCAAATAGTCCACTTTGGTCGTAACGTCTAACCGCTTTAACGCCTGTTGAACACCGCCGCCATAAGCCCGGACCAAGCCACCGGTCCCCAGCAAAATGCCACCATAATACCGAACCGTCACTGCGCAAATTTCACCTAACCCGCTTCCTTGTAAAGCCGCCAACATCGGTTTTCCTGCCGTTCCTGCCGGTTCGCCGTCATCCGAAAAGCCGAGCTGTTGTGAATCATTGGGCTTGCCCGCCACCGTTGCCCAACACCAATGCCGGGCATTCGGGTGTAATGCCTTGATTTCATGCCAAAAGGCTTTCGCCTCAGCCAAACCTTCCGTGTGGCGCAAATAGGTAATAAAACGGCTTTTTTTAATTTCTTCGGTAAAATCCACCGCACTTTTAGGAATGCTATATTCAATCATGCCATTAAGGAATTTTGCTGATTTTATACTGTATTTTATTGTATTATAACCTGCAATTTTTTATAACAAATAGCCAAAATGAAGAACATTACAATCACCCAAACACTGGATACTATCGGGCTGCGATGCCCTGAACCGGTCATGTTAATCCGCAAGCATATTCGCCATTTAGAAAACGGTGATGTGCTTTTAATGTTAGCCGATGATCCGGCCACAACGCGAGACATCCCCAGTTTTTGTCAATTTATGGATCACACCCTGTTGCATAGCGAAACCGAACAACTTCCCTATCGCTACTGGGTGAAAAAAGGAAAATGATAATAACAAAAAGTGCGGTGAATTTTAAAAGCATTTCTAAAATCCACCGCACTTTCACTTGTTTGCCATCACAATCATACTCGACATCTACGATATAACATCATCATGAAAAACTTATTAACCACCCCTCATCCCACCCAAAACGATTATATTAACGCCATCGTCAAATTGGGCTCACGTGTTTACGAAGCGGCACAGGTAACACCATTACAAAAAATGAATAAGTTATCTGAACGCCTGCATAATGCGATTTGGATCAAACGTGAAGATCGCCAGCCGGTTAACAGTTTCAAACTGCGTGGCGCCTATGCCATGATTTCCAGTCTATCGGCGGAACAAAAAGCCGCAGGTGTGATTGCCGCCTCTGCCGGCAACCATGCACAAGGCGTGGCGTTATCAGCAAAACAGCTTAGCTTAAAAGCCCTTATCGTAATGCCACAAAATACCCCCAGCATTAAAGTAGATGCGGTGCGTGGTTTTGGTGGTGAGGTTTTATTGCACGGTGCCAATTTCGATGAAGCCAAGGCCAAGGCTATTGCGCTTTCCAAAGAAAAAAACATGACGTTTATTCCGCCTTTCGACCATCCGTTAGTCATTGCCGGGCAAGGCACATTAGCGATGGAAATGTTACAACAAGTGGCGGATTTGGATTATGTCTTCGTGCAAGTAGGCGGTGGCGGTTTGGCTGCCGGTGTGGCGATTTTACTCAAACAATTTATGCCGGAAATTAAAGTCATTGGTGTGGAATCCAAAGATTCTGCCTGTCTGACAGCCGCATTAGAAAAAGGCGAACCGACGGATTTAGCACACGTTGGCTTATTCGCCGACGGCGTAGCGGTAAAACGTATCGGTGATGAAACCTTCCGCCTATGCCAACAATACCTCGACGACATGGTACTGGTGGACAGCGACGAAGTCTGTGCCGCGATGAAAGATCTGTTTGAAAACGTCCGCGCCGTCTCTGAGCCATCAGGGGCATTAGGCTTAGCCGGCTTGAAGAAATATGTCAAACAACACAATATTCAAGGCAAAAATATGGCGGCAATTCTCTCCGGCGCTAACTTGAATTTCCATACGCTCCGCTATGTATCCGAACGTTGCGAAATCGGTGAAAACCGCGAGGCCTTGCTTGCCGTCACCATGCCGGAACAGCCGGGCAGCTTCTTAAAATTCGTCCATACGCTTGGTGCGCGTGCAGTGACCGAATTTAGCTACCGCTACGCAGATGACCAAAAAGCCTGTATTTTCGCTGGGGTTCGCACCGCGAATGAAGCCGAAAAAGCAGAAATTATCGCAGAGTTAACACAAAACGGCTTCGATGTAGAAGATATGTCCGATGATGACATCGCCAAAACCCATGTGCGTTATTTAATGGGCGGACGGGTTGCTGATCACGGCGAACGCCTTTATACCTTCGAATTCCCTGAGCAAAAAGGCGCATTATTAAAATTCCTTGAAACGCTGGGTGGTCGCTGGAACATTTCTCTTTTTCACTACCGCGCTCACGGTGCCGACTACGGCAATATCCTCGCCGGATTCCAATTGGAACAATGCGATATCGGCGAATTTGAACACGCTTTGAAAACCTTAGGTTATGTCTATCAAGATGTTACCGACAGTAAATCCTATCGTTATTTCTTGCGTTAAAAAGACAGCCCAAAATGACCGCACTTCATGCTCTCCTCATCGTCCTATCCAAATGGGGAGAGCCTGTGCAGTCTAATCCCCACAACGCACTTAGACAGATATTCTATGGTTAAAATTAAACACTCCGTTTCTACCCGCATAGCCAACTATCTCATTGTGATTATTATCTTTGTTGGTGTCATTGCCTCTTTAAGCTTTACGTTAATGGCGGGCAATAGATCGTATGCCGAAGCCATTAATGTCTCCGGCTCATTGCGTATGCAAAGTTATCGCCTATTGTACGACATGGAGCATCAACCGGAATTAGTGGAAAAAGGCTTGCAGCAATACCGTGAAAGTCTGTATTCACAATCGCTACGGAATATCCACCACCAGTTTTTTGTGTCTGAAGACGTGAAATCCTCTTACGACAATCTCATTATGCGTTGGGAGAAAATGGAGTCATTCGCGCGACAAAAGAATTTCATTGAATATCAACGTGATATTGCCAACTATGTGGCGCAAGTGGATCAATTTGTCTCTGCATTGCAATATTCCGCCGAACAGCGTTGGATTTTGGCAGTATGGGTAATTGCTTTGTCATTATTGTTGATTTTTGTGATGGTTTCGTATGTGAATTGGTACACCCGTAAGGCAGTTGTGCGCCCATTGGAACAGCTGACACAAGCCAGTATCCAAGTGCAAATGGGGCAATTTAAACATATTCCATTAGATGTAGATAAAGAAGATGAAATCGGCAATTTAGCGCGCACATTCACCAAGATGTCCTCTGAATTGGGTAAGTTATATTCCAGTCTTGAAGCAACGGTAAATGAAAAAACACAAAAGTTGCAACAAACCAACCGCTCTTTAACCACGTTGTACCACTGTTCACAACTGGTCACCACCAACAATATTGACGGCAAGATTTTGCAAACGGTGATGCAAAATATTATGAGCAGCGAACACTTGCGTTATTTAGAACTAAAAGTGTTGGATGCGGAACATTGGAATATTTGCTTGGGAACCAAACAACCGTTAATCGAATGTCAGCAAACAGATGTGAGTATGGAAGGGGAAACTTTGGCAATTCTGCATTGGCAAGCGGGGTTGCCTTGCCCGGATTTGCGCACCATGAATAACTTGGCGCAAATGCTTAGCCGTTCGCTCTACTTCCACAAAACCCAACGTCAGCAAGAACAATTGTTGTTAATGGAAGAGCGTTCTATTATCGCCCGCGAGCTACATGACTCTTTGGCGCAGGTGTTGGCTTTTTTACAAATTCAATTAACCCTGTTAAAACACAACTTGAACAAAGACGAACCGGATTCCAAAAAGAAAAGTTTGTCGATTATTCAACAATTTGAACAAGCCCTGAGCGATGGTTATAGCCAGTTGCGCGAACTGCTGGCGACCTTCCGTTTAACCATTCAGGAGGCGAATTTAAAACTGGCATTGGAGCAAGTGATTGATTCCTTACGCAATCAAACCGACATGCAAATGAGCGTAGATTGTACGTTACCATCGCAAAGTTTTAATGCGCCGCAGTTAGTGAATGCCTTGCAAATTGTGCGTGAAGCGGTATTGAATGCCATTAAACATTCGCAGGGTACCTTAATTGAGGTGATTGCGCACACAAACGAAGATGGCGAATACGAACTCATTGTGCGCGACAACGGTGTGGGCATTCCTAGTTTGGAAGAACCTGACGGGCATTACGGCTTAAACATCATGCAAGAACGCAGTACACAACTCAATGCCAAATTAACAATTTCTCGTCGAGCAAGTGGCGGCACAGAAGTCAAAGTCACACTGGCTCACGCCTTATCTTAAAAGGACGAATACATGCAAAATTTACAACCTTTTCATACCTTTTCTCTTCCTGCAAAAGCTAAAAAAATCATCGAGATTCACTCGATTCCGGCATTGCAACAGGCTTGGCAAGACTGCTTGGCAGAACAGTTGCCGGTGCTTTTTTTAGGACAAGGCAGCAATGTGCTTTTTATAGAGGATTTTGACGGCGCCGTCTTACTTAATCGTATGCTTGGCATTGAACATCGGGAAGATGCGGATTTTCATTATTTACATGTTAATGGTGGGGAAGTGTGGCATGACTTGGTGAGATGGAGCATCGAGCAGGGTTATTATGGCTTGGAAAATCTGGCGCTCATTCCCGGCTGTGCGGGGTCTGCGCCGATTCAAAATATCGGTGCCTATGGCGTAGAATTTAAAGATGTATGTGATTATGTGGACGTGATTAACCTTCACTCCGGTGAGCTGTTTCGCCTAACCAATGCCGAATGTGAATTTGGTTATCGGGAAAGCATCTTTAAGCATAAATATGCTCAAGGTTATGTGGTGACTGCCGTTGGCTTAAAATTGGCGAAGGCGTGGAAACCGGTGCTGAAATACGGCAATTTAGCCAATCTGGATAAAAGTGCGGTCACTTCTGCGGACGTTTTTGCCGAAATTTGTGCCGTGCGTCAAAGTAAATTGCCGAATCCGAACGTATTTGGCAACGCAGGCAGTTTCTTCAAGAACCCCGTGGTTTCAGCCCAACAATTTGAGCGATTACAACAAAACTATGCGACGATCCCACATTTTCCTCAACCGGACGGCAGCATAAAATTAGCCGCAGGTTGGCTTATCGATCAATGCGGCTTGAAAGGCTTCCAAATCGGCGGCGCCGCAGTACATCAGCAACAAGCGTTAGTATTGATTAATCAAGGCAATGCCACGGCATCTGATGTCGTGGAACTTGCTCATCATATTTATCAGCTTGTGGCGCTACGTTTTGATATTCACTTGCAACCGGAAGTCCGCTTTATCGGCAAGCAGGGCGAAATCGATAGTCAACAAGCCATTCGTTAGTTTTTTAACCGATGACCAAAGGAAATTTTATGGATTTTAAAACAATATTAGAGACACTACCCTCTATTGATCATCTTTCCGGATTAACTATCTTGGATAACGGCACGGTGATTCATCACATTCCTGCCGTAGCCGGCAAATTAGGTTCACTGCGCGTGTACAATGCCTTAGCGCAAGAATTTAACGGAAAATTAGACCGCACTTCAGCACAAAAAGGCTTACAACTTTTCGGAGAACATACGCAAGATGCGCGCGAAAATGTCGGAAAACATCCCAATATTGATTTGTTGTTGCGCGTGATTGAACAAGACTTGTGTTATCAAATTGAGGCTCACTAATGGAACAGCAAAAACCTTTTCCTATTCCGGTCAGTTATTTCAGTATCGTTTTAGGGTTAGCCGCATTAGGCTTAGCTTGGCGTTATGGTGCTCACACTGTGGCACTGCCGGCATGGGTCGGTGAAACCTTGCTTGGTTTAGCCACGATAATTTGGTTGATTTTTATCACCGCGTATGGCGTGAAATGGTGGCGTTTCCCGCATCAGGCCAAAGCAGAATTGCAGAATTTAATTCAGTGCTGTTTTATCAGCTTGATTCCGATTACCACCATGTTAATTGGCTTGGCAGTATTGCCGTATGAATTCTCATTGTCTATTGGGTTAATTACATTGGGTATCATCGGGCAGTTGGTTTTTGCTGCTTACCGTACTGCCGGGTTGTGGCGCGGTATTCATAAAGCGGAAGCCACAACACCGATTATGTACTTGCCGACAGTGGCAACCAATTTTGTCAGCGGTACCGCATTAGGCTATTTAGGTTACAACGAAGTTGGTATGCTCTTTTTCGGTGCCGGTGTATTTTCATGGCTCAGTCTTGAGCCGGCAATTTTGCATCGATTACGCAATTTAGAGCCGCTCGCACCTGCCGTTCGTCCGGCGATTGGCATTCAACTTGCTCCGGCCTTTGTGGGTTGTTCTACTTATTTGGCGTTAAATGGTGGCGAAATCGATTTATTGGTGAAGCTACTTATCGGTTACGGTGTGTTGCAATTATTGTTCTTAATTCGTTTACTGCCTTGGATTTTTCAAAATGGTTTCACCGTTTCATTTTGGGCATTCTCGTTTGGACTGGCATCCATGGCAAACGTGGGATTGCATTTATACCAAGGTACGGCAGATATGCTGCTTAGCGTGCTCGGTTTATCCCTATTCTGGTTTGCCTCCATCATGATTGGATTATTGATACTAGGCACGCTTTACCTCATGATGCGCAGACGTTTCTTTGCCGCTTAAACGCTCTCTCAAACAAAAAATGCCCTGATCATGTCAGGGCATTCTCATCATTAGTAAAGGCTAAACGCCTGCAAATAAGGCAACTTGCCTTTTTTCATCATATTCTCTATACCGGTTTTATGATCATGGCTAAACCCACGTAGTTCAAAGGTGACACCAACACCGTGATCATAGAAGATGTCATCATTTTTTTGATTCTGACGACTAGTAACATAACGTCTTGCGCCGACACCAACACTCCAGCAACAGGTGTTATACTGCACGCCGAGGTATTGCTCCACCGGTTTTTTAAGGGCTAAATCTTGATAATAACGACCTGCAATCGCCCAATGATCACTTAACTCCCAACCGACTTGAACGCCAAGTTGTTTAATATCTTGATTATAGCGATTCGCTTCTGCCGTTAAATTTTGGTTAATATATTCTTTACTGGCATAGCGATAATTTAACTGCACCATGTTATTTTTTGTCGGGTTATATTCTATTCCGGTGTTCGCCAGAGAAACCTGCCCCAGCTGAGGATCGTATTGATAACCTCCCCGCCAACGCATCAGATCATTGATTTTCCAGTTCGCTTCAATCGCCCATGAAGAAGACGATCCTTCGGTTCGGTTATCACGGTTCTCATCAATTCGTGACGGTTCAAGGTAATAAGTTTGCCCAACGGCGATATTAAACCGCTCTTCTTTATTTTCATCAAAGAATCGACTGGTTCCCCCTAACGTCACTTGATTGGCTGACGCAATTCTATCCAAGCCGCTATAACGACGTGAATTAAACAGCGAAAAATAATCTTGTTGTAATAGCGAAGAATCATAACCGAATCCTAAATACTGTGAATTCAGTTTAGAACCGATATTGCTTTGATCTTTATAAGGGCGGAACAAATACTGCGCACGCGGCTCAAGGGTTTGTGTATAGCCCGAAATAAAGGTTTGGTTAGAGGCTAAAACACTCTGCAAGTCAATTTTTAATTGTGGCAAGATACGATTGACGCTCGATTCAACGTCCTCTGCCTTATCTGACCGCCCTTTCTTTTGCTGATACTGGGTGGCATAAAGCTTCGCTTCCAAATTCATACTGCCATAGCGATTTGACAAGGTTGTATTGACACTCGGTTCACCATGGAAACGCCACGCCGTCGGCATTTGCGCACTATCATTGTCAAAACGGACTGCTTGAGAAAAGAGTTTAAAATCCACTTTATTACCGAATAATCCATTTTGATAATAATTAAAGTCGATTTGAGGCAAAGCGCGATAAGGGCCAATAACCACTTCATCAAAAATTTGGAATTGCTTAACGAACATCGCAATATTGTAATTGGGTTGATAATACGCAATTCGCCCGGTTTGATCCGCATACCCATCAGTGCTGCTGCCATAAGCAGAGTCAAAGTCGTTAAAATAACGCTTATCACTCACCTTGGTGTAATTCAAATCCAAACGCCAATCTCGTGCAAAAGCCGCATTATGCTTCCAATAGAATAAATGACGCTTACGATTTTCGCTGTCATAATCTTTTAATCGATCATCGCCCAAATATTCACCGGCAACTTGTCCCTCGCCTAATGTCGTTAAATAGCGAAATTCACTGTTCAACTGCCAACCACGACGAGACATATATTTCGGCGTTAACGTGGCATCTAAATTCTGGGCAATATTCCAATACACCGGCTGAGCATAAAAATAGCCATCCCGACTGCCATGTCCCAAGGTTGGAATCAATAACCCGGAACGACGGCGGTCGCCTATCGGTAACTGCAAATACGGCGTATAGAACACCGGCACGCCCTGTACTTTAAAACGGGCATGCCACATTTCTGCATACTCTTCTTTAACGTGTTGACGCATTTCATCGGCATAAATCGACCAAGAATAATCATCTTGCAAACAAGAGGTAAAGGTCGCATTTTTCATCACACGATAGTCATCGCGCAATTCCACGCTTTCTGCCGACCCACGGCCTTGGCGATCCACTAATTGATAATGTGCATTGCGAACATCCGTATCTTTGGTATTTAAATGAATTTTGGCATCATCGCCCAACAAATTGATTTGGTTGTCTCGATAATCGAATCCGCCACGGGCAAACGCGTAACGCTGCACATTATCACCGCTTCCCTGTTGTTGCACCTCAACTTCCGCAGATTGTAAATGGCGATTGCCTTGTTTAACATCCACACGGCCTTTATAAATCCCACTGTGAGGCTGCGTTATCTCCGCCTGATCCGCCTCAATATACACCGGCAAATCGTTCGGATTTCCGCTCACCACTTCACCGGTAAAATGCGGCACACCGTATAAACACTGCTTTGCTAAATCAGCCGTGCTTTCGGCGCTATAAAGTGCGGTCAAAATTGACAACGAAATTAACGTGTAAGTATTCTTTTTCATGAGAGTAAACAACCATTACAACCAAAGATAGCGTGATTATACTGTAAAACAGGCTAAATCACAGGGGTTAATCGGCGTTATTTGCCCCATTCTTATTTACAATGACAATGATTCCAATGATCATTCACCAAACCCATCGATTGCATAAAAGCATAACAGGTGGTCGGGCCCACAAACACAAAACCGCGCTTTTTTAACGCTTTGGATAACGCCGCGGAAACAGCCGTCTGAGCAGGCACCATGGCTAAATCCGGCACATCATTCACCTGCGGTTGGCCATCCACAAAAGACCAAATAAAACGACTAAAATTTTCACCGCACTTTTCCATCGCCAAATACGCCTTGGCATTTTTCACAATCGCCTCCAACTTTGCCCGATGACGAATCAAACCGGCATTTTGCATACACTGATTTATGTCTTCATCTGTCATCTGTGCAATTTTTTGCGGATCAAAATGGTAAAACGCCTGCCGATAATTTTCCCGCTTTTGTAACACCGTAATCCACGACAACCCCGCCTGCTGTCCTTCTAAACAGAGTTTCTCAAATAATTTCTGACTATCAAATTGCGGCTTCCCCCACTCGTGATCATGATAATCCCGATACAATGGCGAACCCTCCGCCCACGCACAACGTGCCATTTTCTTTTCCTTCTCAATAAAACAAAATCTTCCAGAATAAAAACAATCCCCTGATACCTAGACTTTTCACGCCAAAAGTGCGGTCATTTTCTAGCGTATTTCACGGGCATTATCATCTCATCAATATTTATAAATACCTCATTGACAGGTAGAATAGCACCTTAATTATCAATTGTTTTAATGATTTCTAAGGAGTTTCAATCATGGCCACTGCAATTCAACAACGAGAAGAGCTTCAACGCCGTATTTGGCAAATCGCAAATGATGTACGAGGCGCTGTTGATGGTTGGGATTTTAAGCAATATGTGCTTGGATCGCTTTTCTATCGTTTTATCAGCGAAAACTTTGCCAACTATATTGAAGGTGGTGATAAAAGTGTGAACTATGCCGATTTATCTGATGACATCATCACGCCAGAAATTAAAGCAGATGCGGTAAAAACCAAGGGTTATTTTATTTACCCAAGCCAATTATTTAAAAATGTCGTGGCGAATGCTAACACTAATCCAAATCTTAACACCGAATTAAAACAAATCTTTAACGACATTGAAAACTCCGCCATAGGCTACCCTTCCGAACAGGATATCAAAGGCTTATTTGCCGATTTTGATACCACCAGCAACCGCTTGGGTAATACCGTTGCCGATAAAAATAGCCGTCTAGCTGCTGTATTAAAAGGCGTTGCCGAGCTAGATTTTGGCGACTTTACAGATAATCATATTGATTTATTCGGTGATGCTTACGAATTTTTAATTTCCAACTATGCCGCTAATGCCGGTAAATCGGGTGGCGAGTTCTTTACGCCACAATGTGTTTCCAAGCTAATTGCCCGATTGGCTTTATATGGACAAGACAAGGTCAATAAAATTTACGACCCTGCTGCCGGTTCCGGTTCCTTATTGTTACAAGCGAAAAAACCATTTGATGAACACATCATCGAAGAAGGATTCTTCGGGCAGGAAATTAATCACACCACTTACAACCTTGCCCGTATGAATATGTTTTTGCATAACATCAACTACGACAAGTTTGATATTGCCCTTGGTAACACCTTAATGAATCCGCAATTTGGTGATGACAAACCCTTCGATGCTATCGTTTCTAACCCGCCTTACTCCGTAAAATGGATTGGCTCTGACGACCCAACGCTAATTAACGATGAACGCTTCGCCCCTGCCGGCGTACTTGCGCCGAAATCCAAAGCGGACTTTGCCTTTATTTTGCATGCGTTAAGTTATCTTTCAGCAAAAGGCCGCGCGGCGATTGTTTCCTTCCCCGGCATTTTTTATCGCGGCGGTGCCGAGCAAAAAATTCGTCAATATTTGGTGGATAATAACTATGTGGAAACGGTGATTGCGCTTGCCCCCAATCTCTTTTTCGGCACCAGTATTGCGGTGAATATTTTGGTGCTTTCCAAACATAAACCTAATACCCAAACCCAATTTATCGATGCCAGCGGTTTATTTAAATCCGCCACCAACAACAACCTTTTGGAAGAGGAACATATTGAGCAAATTCTCAAACTGTTTGCCGATAAAGAAGATGTGCCACATTTGGCTAAATCCGTGTCCTTTGAAGACATCGCCAAAAATGACTATAACCTTGCGGTGAGTTCTTATGTGGAACAAAAAGACACCCGTGAAGTGATTAATATCGATAAACTTAACACAGAAATTAAACAAACCGTTGCTAATATTAACCGCTTGCGCGCGGAAATTGACAAGATTGTGGCGGAGATTGAGGGGTAAAACACCATGAAAAACAACCGCACTTTTTTAGAAAAATTATTGGATGGGGCTGAGGTTGAGTGGAAAACGATCGATGAAATATCTTCTATTTATGGTGGGCTAACAGGAAAAGGCAAAGCTGACTTTGAAAATGGAAATGCTCTTTATGTACCTTACAAAAATATCTTCAATAACATTGAAGTTGATTTTAATAATCTTGAAGCCGTAAATGTGTCTGATGATGAAAGACAATATACCATAAAATATGGAGATGTCTTGTTTACTGGTTCTTCGGAAACCGCTGAAGAAGCAGGTATGTCTTCTGCTGTTACAACAAAAACAGAACAAAAAATCTATTTAAATAGTTTTTCATTTGGATTGAGATTTAATGATGATGTAGAGTTGTTACCTGAATTTTCTAAATTTCTATTTAGAACACTCTCTATTCGCAAAGAGATTGTGAAATCAGCCAGTGGAGTAACCAGATTCAATATTTCTAAAGCAAGATTTAAGAAAATCAAAATCCCCATCCCCCCACTCCCCGTCCAAACCGAAATCGTAAAAATTTTGGACGCATTGACAGCGCTTACCAGCGAGCTTACCAGCGAGCTTACACTACGCCGGAAGCAGTATGAATACTATAGGGAAAAATTGTTAAGTGAAGAAGAACTTGAAAAGGTTGGGTTTGAGTGGAAATGTTTAGGGGAAACTTGTAAAAAAGTATCATCTGGAGGGACGCCTTTATCTACGAAGGATGAATACTATAATGGAGACATTCCTTGGTTAAGGACTCAAGAGGTTCAATTTAATGAAATATGGGATACAGAGGTAGCAATAACTCAAGAAGGATTAGATAATTCATCAGCTAAATGGATTCCTGAAAATTGTGTAATAGTTGCTATCTCTGGAGCAACTGCAGGTCGCTCTGCGATTAACAAAATACCTTTAACAACTAATCAACACTGCTGTAATTTACAAATAGCTCCTGAATATGCAAATTATCGATACGTTTTTCATTGGGTCTGTAAAGAGTATGAAAAACTAAAATCCTTAGGACAAGGTGCTCGTGCTGATTTAAATTCAGGAATTATCAAAAACTATCCCATAGCACTACCTCCACTCAGAGAACAACAACGCATCGTTTCAATCCTAGATAAATTTGAAACCTTAACCAATTCCATCACCGAAGGCTTGCCTTTAGCGATTGAACAAAGCCAAAAGCGGTATGAGTATTACAGGGAATTGTTATTAAATTTTTCATAGCTCAGTAGCAACTGTAATTTTATGGAATAACTAATGAACGACTTAATCATCTACAACACCGACGACGGCAAATCTCACGTTGCTTTATTGGTTGTCGAAAATGAGGCTTGGTTGACTCAAAATCAGCTTGCGGAACTTTTTGACACCTCTGTACAAAATATCGCCTTACATATAAAAAATATATTAGAAGACAATGAATTAGACGAAAATTCAGTTATCAAGGATTACTTGATAACTGCCCAAGATGGAAAGCAATATCAAGTAAAACATTATTCCCTTGATATGATTCTCGCCATCGGCTTTCGTGTGCGTAGTCCTCGTGGTGTACAGTTTCGTCGTTGGGCGAATACGCAATTACGTACTTATTTAGATAAAGGTTTTCTATTAGATAAAGAGCGGTTAAAAAATCCGCAAGGTCGATTTGATCATTTTGATGAATTACTGGAACAAATTCGTGAAATTAGAGCCAGTGAATTGCGATTTTATCAAAAAGTACGAGAGCTATTTAAATTATCCAGTGACTACGATAAAACAGATAAAGTCACTCAAATGTTTTTTGCCGAGACACAAAATAAGTTGCTCTATGCTATTACACAACAAACTGCAGCAGAACTCATTTGTACGCGTGCAAATGCTGAATTGCCTAATATGGGCCTCACCTCTTGGAAAGGTGCTGTTGTACGTAAAGCTGATATTATTGTCGCTAAAAATTATTTAACGAATGATGAATTAGATTCCTTGAATCGTCTAGTGATGATCTTTTTAGAAAGTGCCGAATTACGTGTTAAAAACCGTCAAGATCTCACATTAAATTTCTGGCGTAATAATGTCGATAATTTGATTGAATTTAACGGTTTTCCGTTGCTTATCGGCAATGGAACCCGAACTGCAAAACAAATGGAAACCTTTACCAAAGAACAATATGCCTTATTTGATCAAGTCAGAAAACAGCAAAAACGTATACAGGCTGATAATGAAGATTTGGAAATTTTAGAAAATTGGCAAAAAGATCTGAAAAAGCAAAAGCACTAAGGAACCACTCATGACCCAATACAAAACTATCGCCGAATCCAATAATTTTATCGTTTTAGATCAATATAATAAGCTTGTGGAAGAGCCTAATGCCGGTTATCAAACGGAAGGGAGTCTTGAGCGTGAGTTTATTCGTGATTTACGGGCGCAAGGGTATGAGTATTTGCAAGATATCAATGGTCATGATGCGTTGATTAAAAACTTACGGGTTCAATTACAACGCTTAAATAACGTGGTTTTCTCCGATGCGGAATGGCGACGTTTTTTAGAGGAGTATTTGGATAAACCGAGCGATAGTCTGATTGAGAAAACCCGTAAAATTCATGATGACTATATTTATGATTTTGTGTTTGATGATGGACACATTCAGAATATTTATCTGCTAGATAAGAAAAATCTTGCTAATAATGCCCTGCAAGTCATCAATCAATTTGAACAAACCGGCAGTTATGACAATCGTTATGACGTGACTATTTTGGTGAATGGTTTACCGCTTGTGCATATCGAACTGAAAAAACGTGGCGTAGCGATTCGTGAAGCCTTTAACCAAATTCACCGCTACAGCAAAGAAAGCTTCAATAAAGAAAACTCTCTCTTTAAATATATTCAGATTTTTGTCATTTCTAATGGCACAGATACTCGCTATTTTGCCAACACCACCAAGCGTGATAAAAACAGCTACGACTTCACAATGAATTGGGCAACGGCAAAAAATACCTTAATTAAAGATTTAAAAGATTTTACAGCGACCTTCTTGCAAAAACATACCCTGCTTAATGTGTTGGTGAATTACTGCGTGTTTGATGTTTCCGATACCCTATTGATTATGCGCCCGTATCAAATTGCCGCCACCGAGCGTATTTTATGGAAAATCAAAAGTTCTTATTTGGCTAAAAATTGGAGCAATAAAGAAAGCGGAGGCTATATTTGGCATACTACCGGCTCAGGCAAAACCCTCACCAGCTTTAAAGCCGCACGCCTTGCAACGGAATTAGACTTTATTGAAAAAGTATTCTTCGTAGTAGATAGAAAGGATTTGGACTATCAAACCATGAAAGAATATCAACGCTTTTCACCGGATAGCGTGAATGGTTCGGAAAGTACGGCGGGGCTAAAACGCAATATCGAAAAAGATGACAATAAGATCATTGTTACCACCATTCAAAAACTCAATAACCTGATGAAATCGGAAGATAAATTGCCAATTTACGATAAACAAGTCGTCTTTATCTTTGATGAATGCCATCGTTCTCAATTTGGTGAAGCGCAAAAAAATCTGACAAAAAAATTCAAAAAATACTATCAATTTGGTTTTACCGGCACACCGATTTTTCCCGCTAACGCATTAGGTGCAGAAACCACCGCAAGTGTCTTTGGCATTGAACTTCATTCTTACATTATCACCGATGCGGTTCGTGACGAAAAAGTGCTGAAATTTAAAGTGGATTACAATGATGTTCGCCCGCAATTTAAGAGTATTGAAACTGAAAAAAATCTTGAAAAACTGACCGCACTTGAGAAGAAACAAGCCTTTTTACAGCCCAAACGTATCGAGCAAATTGCCCAATATGTTTTAGATAATTTCAAACAAAAAACCCATCGTTTTAATGCGGGCAACAATGGCTTTAATGCCATGTTTGCCGTAAGTAGTGTCGATGCGGCTAAAATCTATTACGAAACGTTCAAACGGTTACAAAGTGCGGTCAAAAATCCACTTAAAATTGCGACAATTTTTTCCTTTGCAGCCAATGAAGAACAAGACACCATCGGGAATATTTCCGATGAAAGTTTTGAAGTCGAGGCGATGAATTCTACTGCCAAAGAATTTTTAAAATCAGCCATTGACGATTACAACAACTATTTTGCAACAAATTACGATGTGGATGGTAAATCTTTCCAAAACTACTACCGTGATTTAGCCAAACGTGTCAAAAACAAAGAAGTGGATTTATTGATTGTCGTTGGGATGTTTTTAACCGGTTTTGATGCGCCGATCTTAAACACATTATTTGTGGATAAAAACCTGCGCTACCATGGTTTGATTCAAGCTTATTCACGTACAAACCGCATTTATAACAGCACTAAAAGTTTTGGCAACATCGTAACCTTCCGCGATTTAGAACAAGACACCATTGATGCCATTACGCTTTTCGGTAAGTCCAATACACGCAATGTCGTGCTGGAAAAAAGTTATCAACAATATATGGCAGGCTTTACTGATGCCGGTGTTGCTTGCCGTGGATATATTGATATTGTGACTGAGCTAAAAGAAAAATTTCCTGACCCAAGTGAAATTCAAACGGAAAAAGACAAGAAAGATTTTGTGAAATTATTTGGTGAATATTTGCGGGTTGAAAATATTCTGCAAAATTATGACGAATTCGCCGCTTTGCAAGCCTTCCAATCGCTTGATACTACGGATGAAAAAGCCGTTGAAGCCTTTAAAGAAAAATATTATTTAACGGATGAGGCTTTTGCTGAAATGCGCCCCATTGATATACCGAGCGAACGTAATATTCAAAATTATCGCTCTACTTACAATGATATTCGCGATTGGCTCCGTCATCAAAAAGAGGGTGAGGAAAAAGCAAAATCGACCATTGATTGGGACGATGTGGTGTTTGAAGTGGATTTATTAAAATCCCAAGAAATCAATCTGGATTACATTTTAGAATTGATTTTCGAACACAATAAGAAAACGAAAAACAAAGCTGAGCTGATTAATGAAATTCGATCTATCATTCGAGCAAGCCTAGGAAACCGAGCAAAAGAAAGTTTGATTGTGGATTTTATTAATCAAACCGACTTGGATAACATTGCCGACAAAGCCGGCATTATTGAATCATTCTTCCAATTTGCCCAAAAAGAGCAACAACAAGAAGCCGATGAATTGATGAGCAGTGAAGGACTGAATATTGATGCCGCGAAACGTTACATGAGCGTATCTTTAAAACGAGGATACGCCAGTGAACAAGGCACGGATTTAAATGATGCTCTCCCTAAAATGAGCCCGCTTAATCCACAATACCTCACAATAAAACAACGTATATTCCAAAAAATCGCCGCATTTGTTGAGAAATTTAAAGGGATTGGAGGAACTCTCTGATTTAGTTTGAATTCACTTACAATGTATGCAAAAGCATAATTTATGCATGAATTGAGTAAGACGCTACTTTTCATCAAATAAAAACGGCACTTCAGTCGATGAGACTTAAAAATCTCTCGGCTGAGATGCCGTTTTTAATCGTATCAATTACTCTTTTGGTAAACGTATAACGGAAAGTAGCAATCCGCCCCAGATGATGATGAGCGCGATGGCCATCATAATAATTGCATTAGTTGTCATGATTTTCTCCTTGTTTTTGCATTAAGTGTTTCCACGGTAAACGGGAAAGTAAGAAGCTGATGATGACTAAGCCGATCGCCATGCCCCAACCGAAGGTGTTAACGAACCATTCCGGATAGCCTTCGTAGCCGTTTGCCAATACTTTGGTGGCTTCTTTGTAAAGCATGAACGCTAATACGCCGGTGGTAACCACAATGCAGGCTTTCCAGATTGCACCGACTTTGAAAGAACTGGTTTCGTTCAAGTGTTCATCAAGTTCTTTTAATCTGCCGGTAACGATAATGGAAAGTAAAGAGAAGAACGCCACAGCAACAATACCGAACATGTTGACAAAGTTGTCCATAGTATCAAGCATTGGTAAGCCGGCTGCCGTACCAAACAACAAGGTAGATGCGACCATCATTGGTAAGCCCACCAAGAATGTTGCGTGTGCACGACGTAAGCGTAATTTATCTTGTACCGCCGCAATGATAACTTCTAATACGGAAATAAAAGAGGTTAACCCGGCGAAAACTAAAGAACCGAAGAATAACACGCCCAATAATTGACCTAATGGTGCTTGGTTAATGATGGTTGGGAAGGCAAAGAACGCTAAGCCGATACCGCCTTTTGCTACTTCGCTGACATCTTGTCCGTTGGCGACAGCAATGAACCCTAACGCAGAGAATACGCCGATACCTGCCAAGACTTCAAAGCTACTGTTAGCAAAGCCAACTACTAAACCTGCGCCGGTTAAATCCGATTCTTTTTTCAAGTAAGAGGCATAAGTCAACATGATGCCGAAGCAAATGGAAAGCGAGAAGAAAATCTGACCGTATGCGGCAATCCAAACGCTTGGGTCAGCTAATTTGTCCCAGTTTGGTGAGAATAACGCATCAAGACCTTTTTCTGCACCCGGTAAGAACAGGGAATAAACCACCAAGGTGATGAACATGACCACCAAAATTGGCATGAAGATAACGGAAGAACGCGCTACGCCTTTTTGTACGCCAAAAGAAAGAATCAACAACGTGATAATCCACACGGCAAGTAACGGACCGACAACCGTGTCAACAAAATCCAAGCTTAATGCCACTTCGCTTGCCATCTTAATATGTTCATGTAAGAAGAAATCGACCGGGTTACTCCCCCATGCAGAGCTGAAAGAATAATAAGCATAGCTTGCTGCCCAGCCAAGAATAACCGCATAGTAGAGACCGATAATGACATTGATCATTACTTGCCACCAACCAAAGGTTTCAAACGTAGTTTTGAGTTTACGATAAGCCAGCGGCGGGGATGCACGGAATTTATGACCTAACGCATAATCCAAGAAAAGTAATGGAATACCCGCAGTTAATAGGGCAACAATATAGGGAATAATAAAGGCTCCCCCGCCATTTTCGTAAGTAACATAAGGGAAACGCCAAATATTTCCCAACCCGACCGCGGAGCCGATCGCCGCAAAAATAAAGGCTCTCCGCCCAGAGAATGTTTCTCGTTTATGTGTGGTTTGTGTCATATAAACACCTGTTAAAAGTTAAAAATGAAAGAATGCTACTATAACCGAATAAAAAGGCTGTTCATAGCTACAAAACAATTATTCATGTTAAGAACAGAAGACTATTTTATCTATCCAGAAATGTCATCACACAAAATTGATTTGAAAATGTGATTCCTTGATAAAAGTCATAAAAAAAGTGAGTATTGTCATAACAACACTCACTCTTTATAAACTTCAAGTATTTTGCCAATATGGCCTTTTATTATACTTACTTGATAATTTTAGCTACCACGCCAGCGCCTACTGTACGGCCACCTTCACGG
>NZ_CALIWN010000053.1:0-49752 GCF_938046485.1 uncultured Aggregatibacter sp.
CTTGATGCACGACCAAATTACGCACGGAACGTTATTTAACTCTTTTGGGCATTCATGATTTCGTGCAACAAGTTGCACGCTACAATTCACTAAAATAGTGATATAAAAATAAATACGGCGACCGGTTTTCACAAGCTCCTTGAGGGGCTTGTGAAGTATAGGCTCTTATAGGGGAGCCCAAAAACCGCACGTTTTACGTGCGGATTATTATTCGTCCTTAATTCATTCTTATTTGCTTTATTTTTCTGATTGTGTACCTTTAAACGCGCTCTGCGAATGCCATTGAATATTTGTTACATCGCTCTTCTCCGCCTAGGCTGACAAAACCCTAAACCGATTTCTTGTGCTTTATGATGTTGTGATAGAATGCAATCATTTCTCCCATTAGGTCAGAGTGAGTCAAAATATGATGAGTTTATGGTCTGCTATTTTCATTTTAATTCTGCTGATTATTATCAGTGCTATCGTCTCCTCCGCTGAAATTTCCTTGGCGGGCGCACGTCGCATTAAATTGCAAAATATGGTGAACGAAGGTAACACCAAAGCGGCGTTGGTATTGAAATTACAAGAACAACCGGGACGTTTCATCACGGTTGTACAAATTGGCTTGAATATGGTTGCCGTGCTCGGCGGGGTGATTGGCGAAGCGACAATTCGTGTCTATTTACAAGCTTTCATTAATCAATACACGGATGCGCCTTGGGTGGAAAGTGCCGCTTCGTGGCTGGCGTTTATCATCGTCACGGCTTCTTTTATTTTATTCGCAGATTTAATGCCAAAACGCTTGGCGCTGCTCAATCCTGAAGCGATGGCGTTACGTACAGTGCGTATTATGCAAGTTTGCATTTTCCTGCTGAAGCCGATTGTTTGGATTTTCGACTCGTTAGCGAATGTCATTTTCCGTCTGTTTAAAATCTCTACGGTGCGGGTAGAAAGCATGACGCCGGAAGATATTGTCGCCGTGGTGGATGCCGGTGCCGAAGCCGGTGTACTAAAAGCGCAAGAGCATTATTTGATTGAAAATATTTTCGATATGCAACAGCGCACAGTGACATCAACGATGACCACGCGCGAAAACATTGTGTTTTTAGACCGCACTTTTAATCGCCAACAGGTGCTGGATACCCTAACAAAAAATTCGCACTCTAAATTAATTATTTGCGATAAAGGTTTAGATCACATTCTAGGCTATGTGGAATCGCACAGCTTGCTCACCTTATTTTTAAAAGAAGAACAAGTGCAGGTAACCGACCATCGCTTATTACGCAAACCGCTGTTTGTACCGGATACCCTGTCTTTATATGAAGTGTTGGAGCTGTTTAAATCCACCGGCGAAGATTTTGCCATTATTGTGAATGAATATGCTTTGGTTGTGGGTATCGTGACGTTAAATGATGTAATGAGCATTGTGATGGGTGAATTAGTTTCCAATGAAGAAGAACAAATTATCCGCCGTGATGAAGATTCTTGGCTTATTGATGGCGCGACCCCATTGGAAGATGTGAAACGCGCCTTGGATATTGAAGCCTTCCCGCATGACGAGAACTACGAAACGATAGCCGGTTTTATGATGTATATGCTACGCAAAATCCCGAAAAAAACCGATTTTGTATTGTTCGATCGCTACAAATTTGAAATCATCGACACCGAGAATTTTAAAATCGACCAACTGATGGTGTCTTTCCGTAAAGACTTACCACAAGAAGAGACAACGATAAATTAGCCTGCCATTTCGCTGCAGGCTAATCTCAAAAAGTAACTTGGATTAATGAAGTTTTAAGGCTGGACGCAAGAAGCGATTTAAACGGCCGACCACAATAATTAAGCCGGTTTTAAAACACCCATGCAAAGCCGCTTGGTGCATACGATAAAGAGAAATATACATCCATTGCGCGATTTTACCTTCGATGGTCATTGATGAGCCGCCGGTTAATTTACCGCCTAACGCACCAAATGCGGTAAATTCAGATAATGAAACCAACGAACCTTTATCGTTATATTTAAATTCTTTTAGCGGCTTACCCTCAAATAAAGCGATGATATTTTTCGCACAGAACCCGGCCATTTGATGAGCTGCTTGGGCTTTTGGCGGAATAGGTGTACCATCATCTTGCATAAAGAAACAGCAATCGCCCATAGCAAAAATCGTGTCGTCCTCCGTCGTTTGCAGGGTTTTCTTCACAACTAACTGATTAATGCGATTGATTTCTAAGCCATCAAAATTTTGGGTAATGGATGAAGTACGAATACCTGCCGACCACACCATTAAATCAGCCGGAATTTGACTCCCCTCTTTAGTGATCAAACATTTTTTATCTGCTTCGACAATCATGGTATTAGTTTTTACCTTTACACCCAACTTGCTTAGTTCTTCTGTCGCATCGTTAGAAATACGTTCAGGTAAAGCGGGTAAAATCCGAGGACCGGCCTCAATCAAGGTAACTTTTAAACGGCTACTGTCAATCTCACCATAACCGTAGGAAGAAAGATGCTCTGCGGCATTATACAGCTCGGCTGACAGCTCAACACCCGTTGCACCGGCGCCCACAATCGCAATATTAATGTGACCGTCCTCCGCTAATTGCTGCTTGCTTTCTTCTTCGCCAATATCATCCAACGCTTGGTTTTCACGGAGTTTTAAGAATAATTCCAACATTTTTTGTTGGAATCGCATCGCTTGTGCCGGGTTATCTAAAAAGATGCAATTCTCCGCAACACCTTTCGTGTTGAAATCATTCGATTTACTTCCGATAGCAATGACTAAATAATCGTAAGGAATACGACGGGAAACCACTATCATATCGCCGTCTTCACCATATACCGGCGAAAGTTCTACATATTTATGTTGACGATTTAACCCCACCATAGCTCCTTGCTCAAAATGGAAATGATGGTTATGCGCATGAGCACGATAACTCAATGCCTCAACCCCATCATCTAATGCTCCCGTTGCTAATTCGTGTAATAATGGCTTCCACAAATGCGTTTGATTCCGATCGTTCAGTATCACATTTGCACGCTTTTTACGACCCAATGTGTTTCCTAAATAAGTCGCCAGCTCCAAACCACCGGCTCCCCCACCGACAATAACGATGTTTTTCATATGTTTTTCCTAAATGAAATAATGCTAAAAATGAGATGACGCGTTTTTTATAACGCATATCTTTATATATACAAAATTTAAGTTTTATTATAGTACCCGTAACATGGCTTATTATGTGCGATAAACCATTCTACTGTTTTACGAATACCTGAATCAAACGATTCCCTAGGACGCCAACCTAACTCATCATAAATTTTAGAACAATCTAATGCATATCGAATATCGTGTCCCGGACGATCTTTTACATAGGTAATTAAATCTTCATAATGCCTTATATTATGAGGTTTATTTGGCATAAATTCCTCAAGTAATTGACATATAGTCTTCACTACTTCAAGGTTGGTTTTTTCACAATTTCCCCCAATATTGTAACGTTCGCCAATTCTACCTTTGGTCAAGATTAAGTATAGTGCTTCAACATGGTCCTCTACAAATAACCAATCGCGAATTTGTTGTCCATCACCATAAATTGGTAAAGGTTTTCCCATCAGTGCATTTGAAATCATCAGAGGAATAAGCTTTTCAGTATGTTGATAAGCGCCATAGTTATTAGAACTGTTTGAGATTATTACCGGCAAACCATAAGTGCGATGCCAAGCGTATACCAAATGATCACTTGCCGCTTTTGAAGCTGAATAAGGACTACTAGGATGATACGGGGATTGTTCCGTAAAGGCCGGTTCAGAAGAGGATAAATCCCCATACACTTCATCAGTAGAAATATGGTGAAATCGAAAGCTTGTTTTTTTAGCTTCGTCTAAGGTATGCCAATAATTCTTAGCGACTTCTAACAACGTATAAGTACCAACAATATTAGTTTGAATAAAATCAGAGGCTCCTGCAATAGAACGATCAACATGACTTTCTGCCGCCAAATGCATCACTGCATCAGGCTGGTGTTGTTCAAAGACACGAGCAAGTGCTTTTGCATCACAAATATCCACTTGTTCAAAGGCATAGCGTGGGTTATTTTCCACGGATTTGAGAGATTCTAAATTCCCTGCATAGGTTAATTTATCTACGTTAACTACGCTGTCTTGAGTGTTTTCAATAATATGGCGAACTACCGCAGAACCAATAAAACCTGCACCGCCTGTGATTACGATTTTTTGCATATTAATAAGAGGATCAGTTTGAAACAGAGGTAAGTACAAATGATATTGATAGAATAAAAACAATCAACTAAAATATTATAATGAAAAGAAAAAATGGTGTTTAATTTAATAATGAGAAGGGATTATCCCCTCCATAGATTCTAGACTTAATTAAGAACACAATAGAAAAACATGCAAAATATGTAAGAAAAGCACCAAAGAATCTCCAATAAACATTATCTGCCTCTATACCTAAAATAGGTAATTCTACCTTATACATCATAAAAACATGTATTAAATATATACCAAAGCTACAAGAGGAAAGTGCTTTTACTATGCGTATAACTTTTCCATTTTCTACATAAACAGAAATCTCTTTGATAAGAATAAAAACAGCAACTGCTAAGAACACAGAATGAAATTGAGTATAACTAAATAATATTCTATCTAAATTATTATTTATAGTCGAATAATAAACCGTACCACAATATCTTATAATGGGACCTAAGATGCCTAATATATAAAAAGTAATTCTAACTTGTTTAGATAAATGTATTTCAGATAGCAAGAATCCAATCAATAGAAACATCACATATCCATTCATAGGAAAGGGTATATCCCAATTATATTGAATCCCTATAATTTGAGATAGCACAGGAAGACAAGAGTGCGTGATAAAAATAGCTATGATGATATAAAGTAAAATACTCTTGTTATCTCTCAAATGCGAAAGAACCGAAATCAACGTATATAAAGCAAAGAGAGGTATAAAGAACAAATATGCCCAACCTTCTGGAATCCTTGTTATAAAAACAGCACTAATACAGTCTTTCATGCCAGTTATATTAAATTGTCCTAAAAGATAAAAATGAATAGACAACAATAATCTGAAAAATATGAAAGGAAAGAATGTTTTAGCAACTCTCTTTTTGAAGAATTCAACTGTACTATATTTTTCTCTATAGTGCCGCACCTGTAAGCATAAAGAAAATAGGAACTGCTCAATAAAAGAGAACCTCAAACGCTAAAGCTTGTTTCCATGTAGATGTATGAATATCATAATTATGCACAATATCATTATGATCTAACATTATTACTGCAAAACAAACTAGTATATTAAGAATATATAGATATAATATCCTTTTTTTGTTTTGCATTATATTCTCTTAATCTTAAAAATTATATTAATAATAAAAATAATTAATCTGGAATAAGCTTTTTTATATATGGAATATGCTTAATAAGCCAAGTTAACAATAAACATACAGAAAAGACACAAACAGCACCTACAGTAATAAAATAAACATTATCTGTAGGAATAAATTTGGTATCATAAATTGCTTTGATAACAAACCAATGCGTTAGATAAATACCAAATGTATATTTAGATATAATGCCACATATTTTAAATAGAGAAGTAAATTTATCAAATTTATCTGCTTCTTTAAGAAATAATAGAATAGCAGCACTTATTGCAACATTAGGTATATTAAGGTATCCCATGAAATCTTGAACTAAATGACCAGCTCTTATGGATAATAAATAAGTTCCTAAAACTAACATAAACCATCCTATAACACCTAATGTGTAAATGATTAAACGATATACTTTAGGTATTTCATAATGTGAAATATAATATCCTAGTAATGGGTATATAATCCATCCAGTAATAGGAAAAGTTAGATTTCCAATTTGGTCAGTACTGGATATGTTAAATAAAAAGGGAAGTAGAACAACAAAAATAAAAATGAACAAGATTGTGTATAAAAGAATACCCCTTTCAGTAATGTAACTAAAAATAGGAATTGATAGGTAAATCATAAATAATGGAATGAAAAACCAATAATATTCAACGACACGCGTTGAAAAAATATTGTAGATAAATTGAGAAATAGTGCCAAATTCATGATTATATATTACCATCCCATAAACTACACCTAGTGTAGACCATATTAAGAATGGTAAAAATGTTTTTCTAATTCGTTTAATAAAGTATTCTTTTGTTGTATATCTTGAACGATAATCTAGTAAATTTACTCCAGAAATCATAAAAAAGATAGGAACAGCAAAATTTAACATATGTCCTGTTAAGTTAGCAACAAACCAGGTTGGACTATCTGAAAAAGTCCAAAATAATGTATTTGAGTGCATTAAAATAACACCAAAACAAGATATAACACTTAAAACTGATAAATATCTTTTCATTCTTACTTACTCGGGTAAAACATCTAATTTTTTTAATAGTTCTTTAGATATAGAAAGATCAATTTTTCTCATAAATTGAGCATCTCCATTTTTAATTTTATCCAAATCTGATTCGTCTAGAATTGCAGGGTATGCATTATATTTTACGCTCCAGTTTATATAACGGTGGAAGTTATTATTAATTCTATTTTTAAATGAGGAATTTTCTAACAATGTTTGCATCCATGTTTCATCTGGACAAAAACTTGTTGAGAATATTTTCTTATATATTCGATTATTATCGAAAGTATGGATTAAATATTCTGCAGCATCTCTAGGTAAATCACACCATACTGCCCCATGATAAATTTCATCTTTTATATTTGACTTTTCTAATTTATTAATTTTTAATAAAAACTGACTCCAATATAGACATCTATGCAATATTTTTCCTAAGATTGTTCTTCTTTTGATTATTGATTTATCGTAATTAAAATAAAATTTTGTCCAGTTCTCTACTTTTTCACCAGATTTTATAATGCTTTTAGCTGGTTCAGACTGCAAATAAACTTCATTATTTCCGTCATAAAAGTCATAAATATCTTTTGGTGATCTTATAATCCAGTCTTCACCTGAAATGATATGCATATATTTAATATTATTATTTTTTAATGCCTCTTTTATTAAGAAATAGGTAGTTTCGCCAATACTCCAGCCCCCCCATTGAACATCTATTTCAGAATAAAATTTCACCGATAGTTTTTCAAAAGTTTCTCTATGTAAATTACTAATATGACATTTTTTATCTATATGTATATACACTTCAAAGCAAGTTCTTAATATTTTTACTAATGAAATAACTTGATCAAGATTTTTATGAGCTAAAATCAATACTGCTTGCATAATAATTCCTTAATAGAGCTTAGCATGCCCCATCTCGCTTAATAACCGTTTGGAAAGTCTTAATTAAAATAATAATATCGTTCCATAAAGACCAATTCTTCATATACCAAACATCCATTTCTACACGTTCATTAAAGTCTATGCCACTACGTCCACTTACTTGCCATAATCCAGTAATACCTGGTTTTACAGCTAATACAAGCGGTGCTTTTCTACCAATATCTTGCTTTTCAATTACCATATAAGGACGAGGACCAATTAAGCTCATCTCACCTCTAAGCACATTTAATAATTGAGGTAATTCATCAAGAGAAGTTTTTCTTAAAAAAGCCCCAACCTTAGTAATTCGGGGATCATTCATATATTTATGGTAAATTTCATAATAGGCTTTTTCTTCTGGATGTTTCTCTAGCCATTCCACCATAAACGATTGATCTGAATACATTGATCGGAATTTATAGCAAAAGAACTCTTTCCCATTGATGCCTAAACGACGTTGTTTAAAGAAAACATCGCCTTTAGGATCTTCTTTCCTTAACCAGATAGCAATAATAAGAAGAATAGGTGCCCATAAAAATGAAGAACCTATCACTAAAATATAGTCAATAGCAGACTTAATAAACTTATTTGTTTTACTTAAAAGATTATTTTCTAAAATAAAGACATTTGTTCTTGAACTGAAAACATTGTAAATATTTGATTGAGAGAAATCATAGCCACTTAACACTGGGGTAAAAATAATCTCCCTACTGTTCTTAATATTTTCTTCAATAATTTTATTTAATTTATCTTTACTTAAATTAACACTATCAATAAAAAGGGTATTATGATTAGAATCTGAAGATTTAACATAGCCCAAATAATAATGATCAAATAATGTAGATCTAAAATTCTCATTATCTGTAATCACTTTAGCGGTTTTCTTCCAAATCCCTATGGTATACAAGAGTTTCTTAGCAAGAAGCTTAGCACTTGGAATAGTAATAGTAGTTAATATAAAAATAAGAATTAACGTACTACGGGAATAATATTCCGCATTTTGACCTAATACTAATCCCGCAAGTAAAATAGCAAATGACAAGAAACTAGAACGAATAATAAGTCTAGTTTCATGCCAGAAATCAAATCGTTTAGTATAAATACCAAAATAGGCTAAGATAAAAATGAGGGTTATGTAAACACTTCCAAATGAGAGGTAAGAATAATCTATAACAGGTAAATTAAAAAAGATATTTAATATCTTACGTAATGAAACTGCCAAGGCTATTGCAATAAATATAGCTAAAACATCAAATAATATTAAAGCTATGATTGATAAAAATCTGTTCAAAGTAAAACCCTCACAACTAGTTTATTTGAAATGCTGCTCCACGCACTCTAACGCTTCAGCAATAATATTATGCATATCAAAATATTTATACTGGGCCAATCTACCACCAAAAATCACATTTGGTGTGTTATCGGCTAATGTTTTATATTGAGCATATAACTCATTATTACGTTGGTCATTAATTGGGTAATAAGGCTCATCACCTTCTTGATACTCTTTTGAATGTTCACGAGTAATTACTGTTTTAGGCTGCGTGCCATATTCAAAATGTTTATGTTCAATAATACGAGTATAAGGTACTTCCGCTTCAGTATAATTAACTACTGCGTTACCTTGATAATTAGGCATATCTAATACCTCATTATCAAAACGTAAACTACGATATTCTAATTTCCCAAATTGGTAACCAAAATATTCATCAATCATACCGGTAAAGACGATTTTGTCTGCAAGCCCCTCGTAATACTCACGTTCAGCAAAGAAATCCACATTAAGCTTCACTTCAATGCCATCAAGCATTCTTTCAAAAATACCTGTATAACCACCGATTGGAATGCCTTGGTAAGTATCATAGAAATAGTTATTATCATAAGTATAGCGAACAGGTAAACGTTTAATAATAAAAGCAGGAAGCTCGGTACATTTACGACCCCATTGTTTTTCTGTATAGCCTTTAATTAACTTTTCATAAATATCACGCCCAACTAAAGAAATTGCTTGTTCTTCAAGGTTTTGAGGTTCTGTAATATTTTCTTTTGCAATCTGTTCTTTAATTTTTGCTTCAGCTTCTTGTGGTGTAATCACACCCCACATTTTATTGAATGTTAGCATATTAAATGGCAAGCTATATAATTCATCTTTATAGCGAGCGACAGGAGAATTAGTAAAACGGTTAAATTCAGCAAATTGTTGGATATAGTTCCATACCGTTTTATTACTTGTATGAAAAATATGTGCACCATATTTATGAACGTTAATCCCTTCCACATTTTGGGTATAACAGTTTCCACCAATATGATCACGTTTTTCAATGACTAAGCATTTTTTACCACGTTTAGTCGCTTCATGAGCAAAAATTGAGCCGAATAATCCAGCACCAACAATCAGATAGTCATATGACATTTTTGTTCTCCAATGTAGTTATCTTCTATAAGCAATAAATTTTGTGTATATCGTATGATAGACATACATAATAAATTTTTCTTTTAATAGAAGTAGAATAATGAAATAAGCTAGGAAGAAAACCGAGCTTGAGCATAAAAAGATAATTAAAGTAGAAGTATTTACAACAATCTCTCTCACAAATAAAGCACAAGCTATCGCAATGAGTAAAGCGATAATAATCTTATGCAACTGTAACCCAGAAAATAGGATTTTTATATATTGACGTAAAATTATTATCTGTACAATGAGTACTGAAAGCTCCGCGGCAATTACAGATAATGCTGTACCAACTGCTGCTAATTTAGGAACCAAAAGAAAATTTGCAATAACATCTACCGTCGCAGCACATAAAACAGAGAAAAGCAATTGTTTATCTTTTTTTAATGGTAAAAGTATCTGAATACCTAAAATATTTGTAATCGCACTCAGTATTAACGCCCAAACAACAATCTGTAACGGAATAATAGATGCTACATAATTCTCACCAGCAAGAATTAAAATGGTTTCTTTAGCGAATAAAGTAAAAAAGATAACAACAGATGCTGCAATAACAATAATAAAATTAGTTGATTTTGCTAAAGCCTCATGAAATTCTGTTTCCATATGGTTTTCAACGTAATAGGATAAGCGAGGCAATAACACAACACCTAATGAAGTTATTAAAGTAAACAAAATACCTTTTACTCTTACTGCTGCATTATAATACCCCACCTGTTCTGGTGAACTAAGCAAGCCTAGCAACCCTTCATCTAAACTGGTATAGATTGCAATAGCCAATGAAGTTAAAAATAATACAAACATTGACTTTAAGTGCTTCTTAAATTCATACTTTGAATACAGTTTATAATTTATTAGTTTTCTTGAGTTGATTAAATTAAGAACACCTGAACCAACAATAGCAAAAATAGAGATAAAAGCAAAAAGAATATAATCACTTTTCTCTTTAACAAAGAGAAAAACTAAAAATAATGATGCAATTTTAAAAACAATTGTTCTTACTGTAATGTATTGATACTTTTCTAACCCTTTATAAAGCCATTCTACTCCAACAATCGTAAAAAGAATAAACAATGAAGTTACCCAAAATAACTCTTTTTCCATAGCAAATTTGGGAACAACTAATATTGCAATAGCCAATGCAATATAAACAATTATCATTGAGATAATATTAATAAATAATAACTCATGCATTGTTTTAGATAAACGATCTTTATCATCTCTCACTTGTGCTATAGCTCTTATTCCATAAGTTGCTACCCCAAAAGAGGCAAAAAGAGTAAAGTAGCTCACAATAGAGAGAGCAAAAGCTACTTTTCCTGTTCCTTCAGGTAATAAGACCCTTGATACATAAGGGAATATGATTAGAGGAAAAAGGAAATTAGACACCGTGAGTATAAAATTCATTATAAAATTGAATTTTATACTTTTGATATTATCCGTCATAATAATATTTAACTCACTCTTATCACTGATTCAGCTTTTTCTAAAGCCAAGCGAGTATAGTGACCTTTTTGTAGTAATTGAGATATTTCTTGAACATTTAATAGCATATTTTTATACGCATCTTCAGAAATGGCAGATAATTTATCTTTCAACTCATTTAGAGAGGAAACACAAATACCTACATTATGTTCTCTTACAAAGTCTGCTTCAGCAGCTTTATCCCAAATAACCACGGGAATTCCAGAGGCTAGATAAAGAGAAAGTTTATGTGGGTTGTTATATTGCAAATATTCTCCAAAGTCACCACTACAAGTATCTATACTATTTCCATCCCAAACTAAACCAAACCCTGAGTTGAGCTGATTTGGAATCTCTAAAGCGGGGAATGAGCCATGATATTGAATATCTTCATATTGTTCTAATGAATGAGAAAAATTAGGTCCATATAAATGAACGATAATACCTAACTTACCAAGTTGGGCAATATAGGCCGATTTATTAATATCTAGATTTCCTGCAATTGAAATTGCTCGTTCAAATATAACATTCTGGTTTGTGGCTTCTTTATCCATTAAATAATCAAAAATTTTAAGGCTAACTAGTTTATTTTCTGGAATTCCTTTTTTTATAAAGAATGCTTTCATCGTATCATTATGTACAATAATTGAATCAGCAATAGATAACATAAAATTAAACTCATTCTTATAATAGTTATTATATAAACTCTTTCTCAGCTCTTCTACATCGTGAACTAAAGAAATGAATTTTACTTTTTTATCTCTTTTAAGCTTACTAAGAACCCAATTACGAATAAGCTGTTTATGGTGATAAGGGGTTTGAATAAGCACTAATGAATTAGGCGTAATAGAAAAATAGATCTTAAACCAATCAATAAAAAAAAGCGCTTGTCTTCTAATTTTTCCCCATAAGGAGTCTATGCTTGTTGCTGTTCTAATTACTTCAGCTTCATAACCTAATTTTTTCGCTACATCGAATACGTCTTGTACAGCTTTACAACCTGCGTGGTTATGTTCAGTACTTAACTCAACAATTTGATATTTTTTCATTTGATTATTAACCTTATATTGTCTAGCCTTTTAACTTTGTAAATAAAATGGGTAGTTTTGATTTTACTAATTTGACAAAATTACCCAATAATACAAGTAAAGAACTCATTTTATATTTCAATAAGAAATATATTGGTTTCTGTTTCTTGCTTACAAGGTAAGCATTATTTACCATTAATTTAAACTGTTCTTGATTATAAACAGAACCAATAATCCAATCTTTTTGTGCTTTTAATGTTAAATTTGCATTAGGTGAAGTATTTCGTTCAATCGCAGAGAGCGTGTAGCGAATAAATCGGTTTACTACCAATTCTATTGCATTTTGATTAAGCTCTCCCCTTACTTGTAAAAGCTTAATAAACGAAGAAAGCGTTTTCATATGAATTGAAAAATAATCTGGTACAAATTTAGCTGTTAAACTGCCATTATTCCGTTTCATATAAAAATATAAAGGCTCATTAAGGATATAAAAATTAGAAATCACACTAAATACCTTGATGTTAAATTCAAAATCTTCTTTTAAAGCCTGGTGCTCATTTTTAATATGATATTTATCAATAATTTCTTTTTTATAAAATTTATTATTTGTATAACCAAATAAGAAAGTTTCTTCTAAATTTACTAATACAGGATTGAAATTTGTTTTAATGGATCCTTCAAATTCACTTACAATATTTTTTGTATACGATAGCTTGCCATCAATTTCATATCTTTCTTGCATCCCTATACTAATCACATCTGGATTAAACTCGGATATGACACTACCTACTTTAGGTAGTAATTTAGCATCAAATAAATCATCTGGATCAGGGAACCAAATATAATCTCCTGTTGCTTCTTCAATACCTCTATTTCTGCTGTTTGCCGCACCAATATTTTTTTCGTTTAAAATAACCTTTACTCTTGGATCATCTAATGTAAGTAGTTTATTTCTTGTATCATCTATTGAACAGTCTTCAACAAAAATTATCTCAACATCTTTATAAGTTTGTGATATTAAGAGTTGATAAAGTTCATCTAAATACTTAGAAATATTATAGCAAGCAAAAATAAGACTAATTTTCATTGTGCTTACCTAATAAAATTTTTTGAACAAAATGGGAAACATTAATAATATTATATCCATTTTTATTTAAAGCATTAGTATCACTTATCCGTTGATTCTCTTTATTATTTATAATTGATATAATTCTATTACTCCAACGAGCTACATTATCAATAGGCAAGAATTCTGTTGAAGAAACTAATTTTGCCTCTTTTGATACATTATCTGATAATAATGTTGGTAAACCTGCAGCTTGTGCTTCAACTGCAACAATTGGCAATCCTTCAAATAAAGAAGGCAGTATCAGTATATCTGAAGCAATCATAAGTTGATTGACATCATCACGAATGCCCATAAAAGAGATATTTTTGATATTTCTCTCTGAAATATATTTCTCAATATCTTTTTTTAATTCTCCATCGCCGATATAAGCCATCATCACATTCGGTATTTCTTTATTTAATGCATGCATAATTTCTAAAGCAAAAAAAGGATTTTTCTGATGATTCATTCTAGCAACATATAGAATAACCGGATTTTCATCCCATCTTAGCTTCTGTCTAATACTCGTATATTTTTCTTTGGAGTACGTATATTTATCAAGATCAATTCCATTTTTAATAACTTGATATTTTTCATTCTCTCCATACATAAAGATACCTGCTTTTTCAGAGCAAGCCAATCTTATATCACTTAGTTTATTTAGTAACCATCTTAATGAATGGTGTAATCTTTTTTTAGTGGTATCTGCATTATGTGAATGAGCTATAATTTTCTTTCCCAATAAGAATGCAGGAAGCATATTTAATACGTATCCTGCATTCATGATATTAAAATAAACGGTATCGTAATTCCCTTTCTTAATTACTCTATACATTTCCCATAGGCTACGAAATAAACCTTCATTTTTAGGTGGGATATAGTGAATTTTACAGCCATTCTTAAGATAAAAATCACTAAAGGTCATGCTTGGGAAGTCACAAACAAAATCAAATTGAATTTTTTCTTTATCCAAATGTTGATAGATATTATGAATATAGGCTTCCATACCACCTAAATTATCAGTCATGCCATATACAAGAATACGTTTCATTATTTTTCCAGTAATTAAAAACTTGCTTCGTACTTTTTACCAAGAAATTTTGCTTGCAAAAAAGCTAAGATCTTTTTACCCCAATTAACTTTCTCACCATATACAAAAGGGAGTTCCTTTATCTTAATTGGTGTTTTCTTATTATATTGCATCAGCCAAACATTAAAGAGTAACTCACTTACACGTCCATAGAAACGAGCATGGAATGCGGAATATTTATCTGCGGGTAAACGTTTCTCTAATTCAAATAAGATCGGGAATAACCAGCTACAATAGCTATTTGTTAATTCTTTAGACATAATGAACATATTAAACATATACCCACTACGTTGTTTCATTACTTTATCAAAACTTCCTAAAAATTCACCGCACTTTTCAGCAATAATTTCACGAGTTACATCTAAATGCTCTGCATGTAAGGTGTTAGCATAGTGAGAATAAAGCGTTTCAATATAATAATTACGCTTGCTTGGCACAATAACATCATAATCAGCTAACAAATCAGAAGCTTCCTTATGAGTTAGATATAGATCTTCAAGCGGTTGATTTTTTCTCTCAAAACGCCCTTTTGTAGTAAAAAACCTTCTATAGTGAATAAGCCCAAGATAATCATTAGGTAAGTTTTTCCATGCCCAATAAAGTCCTGTCAGCTCACAAAAGTAAGGATTTTTGATAGAGATATTTTCTCCTTCGTTATCACCTTGATAACCAATATCTACCTTTCCTTCTTTACCAACATGAACAGGTAAATACATATCATCTAAAGGCATAAAATACTCTTTATGAGTAGCTATGATTATTTTTATATTTTTCAAAATGACACCTATTGTATTATGAATAACTATCTTTCTTTATATATGCAGTATGATAAAAAGATAAAATTAACAACCAATAAACATTTATAGAAACATCTAATAAGCGGTCTTCAATCATACTATTAATTGTTAAAATAGCTATAATTGAAATAAATTTATAATCGTTTAATTTAAGTCTTTTATATGTAAGGATTATATAACTAGCAATAGAAAGAATGGTGAATAAGACTCCGTACCTTAACATAAACTGTAAATAAGAAGAATCTACATAATTGTATAATTCTTCTGAGATTTCTTTTGTACTTCCGCCAAAACCAATAAATTCTATGGTTTGTCCTAGTAATGGAATATGGTATTCCTGGAAAGCATTATAGCCTAGTTGTAATCTACCGCTTAGTACATTATTGATCTCTAAATAAAGTGTATTTTCTGTATTAAAATTATATGAAAGATAAAAAATCACTAAGAATCCAACTAAGTAAGATAAGGATATTACTTTCGACATAAACTTATTACGATAGATTCTTCTAAAAAAGATAATACTTATATAATAAAATACTAGAAATAGCATTATACTATAACCAGACATTCTAGCATCGGCTAGTTCTAATGCCAGAAAAATTGAAATACACGATAATAATATTAAAATTAGATGATTAAATGCCTTTCTTTCATTCATTAAATATGCATAAGCAATTATTATACTCTGTAAATATGCTGCAAAAACTGTTGGATAAATTGTTCCAAATGAATTTCTTATTTTAATTTCTCCATCTCTAATTCTAGAATATTGGAGGTTAGGAATAATATCTAGTAATGTAGATAAATAGGTGAATATAAGTAACAATATAATAGTTATGAAAAATGTAACTATGATATATCTAAAGTTAACATTTTTAGCACCTAATATGAGCGCAATTAATGTAATAAGCTGTCTATCTCCTGTATTTAGGCTAATTAAACACATAAGAGAGAAGACAAATAAATAAGATAGCAATTCTTTAAGAGAAAATGAATCAACTAAAACTAGCTTTATAGCGAGAAATAGAACAACACCTGAAAATAGAACTATTTTTATTAATGGATAAATTTCTAGGCTAGAAAACATCGAGTGATTTAGAAATGTATTAATAAGGTATAATATAAAACTTACTAAATAGAAAAAATTAGCATAGTAGCTATTATTTTTTATACTTCCTAAATCACCCATATATTAAATAACTCTTAATTTATTTTTTCAAAAAACTTTTTACTAATACCACTAAACAACCTAGCACACTTCCTAAAAATGCACCTGCAATAAGTAAAATTAAGCGTTTCGGCCAATCACGTTTAACAGGATAATCCGGCGAAGCCTGATAGCTAAATGCATTTGCTTTTGCTTGTTTTGCTTTAATCAATAATGGTTCTAACTCAGAAAGTAGAGAAGAAACCTGGTAATATCTTGGGGGATAAACAATACCGCTATTCTTTAGCACATCAATTTGTGCTTTTAGGTATTTTTCACCAAGCATAAACAGATAGGTTCCATCACTCAGTTTGGAATCGGAAAGAGGAATTTTAGCCTCAGATACAGTTAACGCCTGTTGTATTGCACTTTGGTTATTTGTCAGGCCAAAGGATTTGGTATATTCCGTAATACCGGCTTCTTTTGCAATTTTCAAGGCATTTTCTAAATTTTCTAATTGAACAGATTTATGAATACTTAAGTCACGCTCAAATTTTGTTTTTTCATAATTTAAATCGGCAACCAATTCATTAAAATAAAGTAGAAAGTTATCTAATTCTATTTGATAGGCAGATTGATTTATTGTAGAAATAAATTGTGATAACACATTTTGTGCATCAGCCGGTGTCTCAGCATAAAAACTAATTTTATTACCAATTAAATCGGGTTCTTTTTTGCTATCCGGTTTTTTGATCGTGATGTGTTTACTGATTAATTCAGAAAGGATTTGTGCTTTTTCTGTTTCTGATTTGCCTTCAACTTTTTTCTTATAAAAGTCAGACTGCACAAAGAATTTTCTTCTTTCATCTAATGATTCAGAAATTAGATTGAACTGGCTAAATAAATTGCTCGCAGTTGCGCCGGTATCAAATTCGCCACCTAAAATACGTGCATATTCTTTACGAACGCTAAAATAATCGCCAAGATCCAGGGTTCTTGGTGCGATAACTTCTGCACTTGATGTCCATTGCTCTTTTGCTGTAAACGCATAAACACCGGCAATAGCAGTAAAAATAAAAGAAGAAAGAATAATCCATAGCTTCTTCTTCCAGAGTATGCTGATGAGTTCAATTAGGTCAATTTCATTATTCTTAAGTGATTTTTCGGTCATTTTCTCACCTTATGTTATCAATAAACACATAAATTTTGTGAATTTTATAAGAAAAGCTATGCTAAAACAAATTTTATGTTGAAGCTTTACACATCCCCTACCACTATTAATTCACCTTTCCTTGGCTTATCGTATCGCTTTCCCAGCCTACATACTCACCGGAAAATTTTTCCGCTAATCGTTCAAACTGCTCTACATAACGGAAAATATCATCATTATCTAATGTCATTTCCTGTTCGATTTTGACAATATATAATCCTTCGTTGTCATCTTCATCCTCAAAAATCATTGGGGCGCTGCTGTAACTTATCGTATTGTAGGAAAGATCGCTCAAATTGACCTCTTCCATAAACTGGAACATTTGTGGCTCTTCTGCGAAGTGGAAAGTATGTTCAACAAGGTAAGTGTCCGCAAGATCTCTGCCGTTTTGTAGCAACATAGACAAAATTTCTTCTGTCATATTGAGTTTCATTTCTAACGGTGATGGCAATAAAAAATCAAAGTAGGTATCCCAATTCGGATCCTCTTGCACCGTAATCTCCTCAATGTCTTCCTTAAACTGGTCAAGTACATCGAAAAGTGCGGTGGTTTCATCACAATAAAAATAAAGCTTTAAATAGCCTTCCGTGAAAATATGCCCAGCATAAAGCAATTCTGGTAACGCCGAAATTTGCACCAAAATTTTGAATAATTCTTTAACCACTCGATGATGTTCATCTAATGTTGGCAGCGTATTTTCATCCCCCTCATAAGGCAATGAAACCTGTACAATTTTATTGTATTTATCAAAGGTAAATTGTTCAAAAATATCTAAATTCACGGTGCAAGAGGCCATATTGCCGTTGATAACCGTACGGTAATTTTGCCAATGTTGTTCAGGATTTTTTAATGGCATTACTTAAACTCCGCCCAAACAGGTGCATGATCTGATGGTTTGTCCATCGCCCGAATATCAAGCGCAATCCCGGCGTCCACGCAATGCGCTACTAATGCTTTATTTGCCAAAATATGGTCAATGCGTAAACCACGATTATCCTCAAATCCTTTGGAGCGGTAATCAAACCACGAGAATTTGTCATTTACTGTTGGATTTAAATAACGGAAGGTGTCTTCCAAGCCATACGTATATAAACGCTGATACCATTCGCGCTCTTCCGGCAAGAAGGAACATTTACCGGTGCGCAACCAACGTTTGCGATTTTCTTCGCCGATACCAATGTCCAAATCAGATGGGCTGATGTTCATATCGCCCATAATGATCACCGGATTTTGTGCATTGTGATCTTGTTCCAAATAGCGTTGTAAATCCGCATAGAATTTTTGTTTTGCCGGGAATTTGGTTGGATGTTCGCGGCTTTCACCTTGTGGGAAATAGCCGTTAATCACTGTTAATTGACCAAATGGCGTGTCTAAGTCAATCATGATAATGCGTTTTTGCGCCTCTTCATCATCGGTTGGGAACCCTTTTCTCACCAATAACGGCTCCTGTTTACTCAATAAGGCAACGCCATAATGCCCTTTTTGGCCAAAATGGTTGACGTGATAGCCAAGGTGATCCACCAACTCATAAGGGAAGACTTCATCTGCCACTTTAATTTCTTGCAAACCAAGGACATCCGGTTGATATTTATTGATGATTTCTTCTAATTGATGTGGTCTTGCTCTTAGTCCGTTGATGTTAAACGACATCACTTTCATATTCATTCCTTATTTAATTGCGTTACTCGCCTACACGTTGCTGAATTCTATCAGCAAACATACCGATACTGATCGCAAAATAATTCGATTTGTTCCAATGCAATAGCGTGCGATAGTTATTTGACACTAAAAACGCGCGTCCCAATTCACGATCCGGTCTCACCAGCCATAAATCCGTTTGAGAAAGTGCGGTCAATTTTTGCTGCGTTTCCGGCGTTTGGAATTTCAGGCTGACACCTCGATTTTGCCAATCGGTTAAGCGACGCTGTTTCCCCTCTTCCGTGCCGGAGAGTGCCATATCAATCGGCTGGTTCACCGTGACTTCAACGCCCCAAGGCAAATTCGGATTCCAGCCCTCTGTATGTAAATAATTGGCGATAGAGGCAAACACATCATAGTGTTCCGTCCAAATATTTTTCATGCCATCGCCATTTCCATCAGCGGCATAATTCAAATAAGAACTTGGCATGAATTGGGTTTGCCCCATGGCTCCCGCCCAAGACCCTAACATTTGGTGCCGTTGGATATGATCCCGTTGTAGCATTTTCATGGCGGCAATAAATTCTTTACTGAATAAGGCTTCGCGGCGACCATCAAATGCCAACGTGGCTAGCACGGATAATACGTCATACTTGCCTTGATAATGACCGAAGCTGCTTTCCATCCCCCACAACGCCATCAAATAATTTTTCGGTACGCCAAATCGTCGACTTGCCTTTTCCAGTTGCGGTAGTTGTGCCCAATATTTTGAGACCGCAATATCCACTTTATTTTGAGTTAACACACGATTTAAGTAATTGGTCGTGCCATTGGGATTGACCGCCGGCGGTGCATTAGGATCACGCTTACGAATTCGTCCCGCTTGTTGATCGTCCAAATCCACAGATTTTTGAATGTAGTTAATGTTATTTTGCGCCTTCAATACCGCCTCCGATACGCCTTCAGCGGCGGCTTTTCCTTTCAAGAAATTCACATAATCCTGAAAGTTTTCTAAGGTGCGCGGTTTATTGTAGCTCGCATGAAGATCCACATGATGAATTCCGTTGCCCGGTGCAGCAGAAGTGACATCACTTGAACAGCCGGCTAAAGAAAGTGCAGTCAAAATGGAAGAGAGTTTTAAAAAGGTTGTCAATTTCATCATATTATTTTCTCAAAAATGTTTGATAAATCCGTTGTAATAAGGCGGTTGGAACTAAGCGGGAACCAAAGCGCAAGGCAAACGTAAACAAGCCGGAAAATAAGCCTTGAATACCTAGACGGTATTTCAATTTAAACAAACGCCATTCTGCTTTGGCTTGATTTAAACCACGACGACGCCCTACCATACCATTGCCCACGCGGGCGTACACCAAAATATCCGGCAAATTCGCCACGTTTTGACCTTGTGCTACAAGCTTAATCCACAGGTAATAATCTTCCTGTAAATCTTCATATCCACCACAATTAATGACCGCACTTTTTTGATACGCCACCGTCATATGATTGAACGGACAACGCTTTTGCGTAAATTTCACAATGTCTTGCGCCGTTGTCGGCACATTGCGATACGCCACGATGTCGTTAACATTCTCGCCAAACTCAGCAATCTGCCCACCGAAAATAATCGTATCCGGATGTTGCTCAATAAAGGCCACTTGTTTCGCAAAACGCTCTGGCACACAAATATCATCGGTATCCATACGGAAAACCCAATCATGTGAACAATGTTTTAATCCTTCATTGAGCGCTTTGCCTAAACCTAAGTTTTTCGGTAACTTCACTAAGTTTAAGGGTAATTTGGTTTCGAATTCAGAAACCACGGCTTCCAATTCCGGCGTTACCGCACCATCAAACACCAATACGATCTCATCTGCTGGATGAGTTTGAGCCACTAAACTTTCAAAACATTCTCTTAAATATTGTGGATTTTCCTTAACGTATAAGGACATTAAAACTGAAAATTTCATATATCTCCGTAGGATGCAACTTATTGCATCAAAGTACCGACATAAAATTCGTGCAACAAGTTGCACACTACTTACATAAACCGTTTCAAATTAATTGCCAATTTCGGTGAAATTAAAACAACCAAGGCAATCACCAGCTGCTTAATACTTTTTGTTAATTTAAAAATCTCAAAATAGTAAAAAGCCGCTTTGCGGGATAAATTCATAATATGTGGGTAAGCCAACATATATTGTGCGTTGATGGCAAAATTCTTTTCTTGCTCTGCCGTTTTCACATAATTTTCACGGATATAATCAATCGCTTTTTGCGTATTAGTCGTATCCGTTGATACGCTAGAACGCTTCGTATGGAAGGTACAATAAGTTAATGGTTCTGCCACTTTGCACGCTTTAAACGTTGGATCTTGCACAAGTTTCAGCAAGAAATCATAGTCTTCCAATGAACGAAGTGCGGTGGATAATCCGCCGATTTTTAAAAATAGATCTTTTTTCACTCCAATCATCGGCATACCGCCGATTTTATTCGCCAGTAAAATTCGCTCTACACTAATCTCTTGTGGCTCAATCGGGTTGGTCACATAGCTAAAACCTTCATTCACCATTTCACATTTTGCAGGATGATAAACAAAGTTAACATCAGCATGCTCAGCAATCACATCGGCTAATTTCTGACATTTATCATTTGCAAAACGATCATCATCATCAAGAAATAACAACCAATCATTATCGGCACTTCTTGCCCCGATATTACGACTTTCTGCGGCACCTTGATTAGTTTCGTTACGAATCACTTTAACTACAAATGGATAAGATTGTGTCACTTCAACGGGTTCTTTTGAACAATCATCCACAATCACCACATCAAAATTATAGGCAGTCTGCTTGGTTAAACTTTCCAATAAGGCAGGAATTTCTTCTTTCCGATTATAAGAAGGCACGATGATACTAAACATCTTTCGGCTCCTGTTGTTTAAATAAAATAAGTTGTTTACCCTGAGTGCCAAAAAGCGATAAGAACATCAACATCACGAACATAATCCCCGGGAAAGCAAAGGTGTCTGCTTTGATGTTACAAAATGCCAAAATCACAAAGGCAGAAAGGATAAATTTCCAGCTGCCATCAAACCAATTTAAGGCGACTTTGCGCACAAAATAAAATGTCACGGCAAAACACACTAAAGCATAAGACACGCCACCATAAAGAATTTGGCGTAAGAAACCGGAATCCGTATGCCCATAATAACGGCCAACTTCTAACTCACCGGTCATGTACATACCATCGCCATAAATAAACTGCTTAAGTGTTGGCATGAAGAGATGGTTTTTCATCAAAGTATCGGTTGACGAACTGACAAATCCTGCACCGTGCAATAAATTAATCACGGGTTCTAACGCATGTGCCACATAAGGATTTTCAGGTAAGAAATAGGCCAGTAATAATACCAAAACAGCAAATGCAATGAGTGATGGCACATAACGCCATTTGAAATACACTAAAATGCTCACAACCGATAACAGAAGGAATGTACGTCCTGAAATCAACCCAATACATAGCATAAAAAAGACTAAAACACTTGGGAGCGTATTATATTTTGCATTGTAAGCGAGCAAGAAATGCAACAGCATTAAATAGAATAAACTCAGTTGGAAAAAGGCGGTTGCGGTGATGTTATATAGGCGATATTCTTGCTCTGAACCATAAAAACGTGCGGGCAACACCGCATTGGTTGAAAGCAAGAAATCAATCATAAATGATGCACCGAGTAAGCCAATCACGCCCACAATAAACTGCACCACAACACCAATTTGCAAATCTCTCACGAGTCGTTGTTGTCCATTTGCATTGGCATAGAATGCATTATAAAGTCCCACGCCAAAGAGGAATAAAATCAGCGCTTTCACATACATGATGATGACGGAAAGATCTTTTGTCCCATTAAGCAGTAACGGAATCACACTGAACACAATCAATCCACCTAACACGGCAAAACTGTCTAAAGGCAGAATGATGCCTTGCGGTTTCTGTTTTTTAATGTACTGATAAGCCAAAACAACCAGTGCTGCCAAGCCTGCGACGAATGACATTCGTACGACATGGAACAACCAAGGATCGTAAAGGTAAAAAAGGTTAAAAAGTGCGGTCATTTTTTACGTTATTTTCCCAAATTCTTTTTCACTGCTAAGATTTTTTTGAGCGGATATTTCATTAATTTCTTCACTAAATTATTGGATTTTGAACCGCGGATCGCCTCCAAATTACTTACTAATCGTGGATTTTCAATGGCCACAAGCGGACGAACCACATTGTTATTAATCTGGAATCGGGTTTCAAATAATAAGAAATCATCAGCAAGCCAAAATGGCTTTTCTTGTTCAAGTTGTTTTAAAAATGCACGGGCTGCCGATTTTTTAATTAAGTATGCTACCGTACCTGCAAAATAACTTTTATATGGATAAGCCACGGTGACATCACCAACTGTTTGACGTAAAAATGAGAAGGTTGTCGGATAATTTATTTCCAATTCCACATCATCAAATTCCGCAATTTTTGACTGCCCGATTAATACAATATCTGCATCACATTTTTCGGTTAAAAGTACGGTCGTTTTTGGTGACAAATTTACATTGAATAAGGCATCGTCTTCGCACACCAATGCATACTCGTTTTCCGTCACATTTTGATCTTCTACGATCTGACGATAAACCGCTAAATGACTTAATGTACAACCAATTTCGCCTTTTGTGACATTGCGCCCATAATGCTGTTCAAACTTCGTTGGATTGAACACTTCAGCCAATTCATCCCACTCTTTTTGCATGGTATTAATCGCTGAAAAAACCGCGAAATCTGCTGTATCGGGTTGTGCAAAAAACAGCTCACGACGCTGAATATCTTTATCTAGTGAAATCAAATATTTATTCATAATCATCTCAGTTAAAATCTATTTTCCGTTTGATTGCGTTAAGGGGAAATAGTTGCATAAAAGATTGCTGATTATACTAAAGAAATCTATAATCCCCCACCTATTTTACGGTAAAAACACAAGTTCGATTTTCCCGATGTCCAACAAAACCATTGCTAAAAACACCCTCTTTCTTTACGTCCGCATGTTGTTCAATATGGGCGCGATGCTGTATATCTCACGCGTGGTGTTGCGCGTATTGGGCGTGGAAGATTTCGGGATCTACAACATTGTCATGGGCGTGGTGATTTTATTCTCTTTCTTTAATGGCACCATGACCGCCACCACACAACGTTTCATTAACGTCGAAAAAGCCTCAAACGACAGCAAGCGCATCAATAAAGTGTTTAACATCAGTATTCTCAATCACTTATTGATTATGTTGGTTGTGGTAATCTCGGCAGAAACCGTCGGGCTGTGGTTCCTTAACCATAAATTAATTATTCCTGCCACGCGTATGCAAGCGGCCAATATTGTTTATCAGGTCGCCTTGGTGATTGCCTTGATTGAAATTATCAAAGTGCCTTTTAACGCCATGATTGTTGCCCATGAACGCATGTCTTTTTACGCCTGGCTGGGATTGGCAGAAACCGCCTTTAAACTGAGCGCTATCTTTATTTTGATGCATATCGAACACTACGACAAACTGATTTCTTACAGCCTCTTGTTGTTGTGCGTCAGCCTATTGGTGTTTACCCTTTATTTTCGTTTCACACGCAAGGCTTTCTACACGGAAACCCGTTTCCATTTTGAGAAAGATTTACATACCACCAAAGAAATGATGAGCTTTTCCGGCTGGATGCTGGTGGGACAACTCGCTTATGTAGGATCAACGCAAGGGCTGAATATGGTGACCAACCTGTTCTTCGGCGTTGCCGCAAATGCGGCGGTCGGCATTGCGACTCAAGTGGATACCGCCGTGTATAGTTTTGTGAACAACTTCCAAGTGGCGTTTAACCCGCAACTGGTGCAATCCTATGCGGCAAAAGACTATGAGCGAAATAAAAGGTTGATCTTGGGTACCTCAAAATATTCTTTTTATTTAATCGCGATTTTATCCGCACCGGTGCTGTATTTCAGTCATACCTTACTGACCCTTTGGCTAGGCGATAACGTACCGATGTACACCGATAAACTGGTACAAGCCACGCTTGTTTGTTCCCTCATCAGTGCTATGGCAGGATCATTCTGGATGACGGCGTTAGCCATAGGTTCTAAAACCATTAAACAATACAACGTTATCTTGGCGATTATCGATCTTTGCACCGTGCCGCTTGCCTATTATCTGTTTACGTTAGGCTACAATCCGGTCTATGCCTTTATCGGTAAATTCTGCACCGCACTTTTCATGCAGCTTTATCGCCTCTACTTTATTAACAAAAGAATTAAATTTAATCGCAAAGAATTTGTCTCATACTTAACAAATATCAGCCTGGTTTTCGCCTTATTATTAGGCTTAATTTATTTCTCGGATACACAGCGTACCTACTCATTCTTGGAATTTGTAGGAGAAGCTATCCTGCTTGAAGTTGTGTTAATTTCAGTGATTCTCGTAATGGGACTCAACAAAACTGAAAAAGACTTTTTATTTAGCTATTTAAGAAAAAGAGTGAAAAGATGAATCAACAACTCATTGATTTAAAAAACAAGTTAGCCCCGATTGCCGATTTAATTGAAGATAAAAACGACGTGTTTTATCTCGATTATCCATTGCATTTAAACGTGGGCGATTTATTGATTTATCACGGAACAGAACAGTTTTTTACAGATCACAATATTCGTGTCACCTTAAAACGCAGTGAATTTGATGTGGACATTGAAGAACTGAAACAAAAAATCACACCAAACACCACAATTTTGCTCCACGGCGGGGGGAATTTCGGTGATCTTTATCCGCAACACCAAAAAATTCGCGAAACGGTGATACAAACCTTTCCAAACAATCGGGTGATTGTGTTGCCACAAACGTTGTTCTATAAAAGCCAAGAAACGTTAGAAAAATCCGCCGCACTTTTTGCCCAACATTCGGATTGTCATTTACTGGCGCGAGACGAAAGAACGGCAAAAACTTTTGAACAGTTTTCACCAAACGTGTATTTATCACCGGACATGGCACATGAACTGTACGGCACGTTACCGACAAAAAACACTCAAACCGGACAATCGCTATATTTCTTACGCAAAGACATTGAAGCTAGTGATATCGAAAAAAATATTACGGCAAAATTGCCTGCCGGCAGCCATATCAAAGATTGGGATGACATTTTATCCGGTCAGGATGACTTCGTCTTGGCAGTAAGCTGGCGTTTAGCAAAATTTGCCAATCGGCACGATATCAGTTGGTTAAAAGATCTTGTTCATCAATACTGGAAAAACTATACCTTACGCATTGTGCAACGGGTAGCAAAAAACTTCCTAAGTTATGACAACATCACCACCACCCGTCTGCACGGACATATTTTTTCCTGTTTATTGGAAATTCCCAATGTGGTTTGCGATAACTCTTACGGCAAAAACACCGGCTACGCCAATTTGTGGACAAAAGAGCTGGATTTTGTCGAGTTTTATACTCAACAAAAATAAGATGTTGTGCATTGATTAATGGAATGAAGTCATGTTTGAACTTAAAAAACTCATCACCGCCATGATGCTACCGCCATTTAATATTTTGATTTTATGGCTATTCTCGCTTTTATTTTCATTCTTTAAATACAAAACATTAAGTCGCCTTTGTGCTTTTTTCGGTATTATGTTGCTCTATCTTGTTAGCATTCCCTATACGGCACAAACGCTAAAAGACAGCTTAGTCACTGAAGATCGTTTAACCTTAAACGATTATAAACAGGCTCAAGCCATCGTTTTATTGGGTGGTGGCGTGCGTGATAGCAAAGAACTCTACGCACCGCTTGCGTCTTCTGCCACACAACTAGAACGTTTGCGCTACGCCGCTTATTTGCAAAAAGAAACGCAGCTGCCCTTGTTGATTAGCGGTGTCAGTCCGACCGGTGCTTCAGAAGGTAAGGTTTCCGCCCAAGAATTACAGACGTTCTTTAATGTGCCGACGAAATGGCTAGAAGAAAAATCTTTAACCACCAAAGAAAATGCCTTATACACCCGTCAATTATTAGAAAAAGAAGGCATCCATAAAATCATTCTGGTGACGAATGAATGGCATATGCAACGGGCAAAACTCTTGTTTCAACAGCAAGGCTTTGATGTCTTGCCGGCAAGCGTAGGCGAAGGCATTACTCCGGACTCTTATGGATTAAACATGATGCACTTTGTGCCTCAAGCCGGCGCCATGGCAAAAAATATGCAATTACTGAAAGAGTGGATCGGTTATTGGAAAGAAAAATAATCTCATTTTCGACCGCACTTTGATTTGCCGAATACGCCCAAACAGGGCGTATTTTTTATCCCCTTTCTTTTGATTTTCGATCCATATCGCAAAATATGACACACTGCATCGCACTACGCTTATTGCTTCGGTAACGTTCTTTTTATTTAATGGAACCTGCTATGCGCCAAATTATCCTCTTTTTCAGCCTCTTCTTTTTTCACCTCATTTGTTACGCGGACAAACCTGACTTCATGCTTTTAGAGACATACAAAAACCAAAATGTGACAGGATGGGTGATGAGTGAAAAATTGGATGGTGTACGTGGCTATTGGGACGGCAAACAATTTTTTACTCGAGGCGGAATAACACTATCGCCACCAAAGGATTTTTTAGCGGAATTTCCGCCCTTTGCTATTGATGGCGAATTATTTAGCCAACGTGATCAATTTGCGGAAATTTCCTCGATTGTTCGTTCTCAACAAGATAAAGGTTGGCATAAGCTAAAACTTCATGTGTTTGATGTGCCTGATGCCGAAGGCAATTTATTTGAACGCTTAGCGCAATTAAAAGCCTATTTGGCACAACACCCAAGGGCGCCCATCGAAATTATCGAACAAATTCCTATTGAAAACTCACAACACATCTATCAATTCTTACAACAAGTAGAACAGCAAAAAGGCGAAGGCATCGTAATTCGTAACCCCAATGTGCCTTACGAAAGAAAACGCAGTTCACAAATTCTTAAATTAAAGACCGCACTTGATGAAGAATGCACGGTGATTGCCCACCATACAGGCAAAGGGCAATTTGAAAATGTCATGGGATCGATTACCTGCGAGAATCACCGTGGTCAATTTAAAATTGGTTCCGGATTCAAGTTGGAGGATAGAACGAATCCACCGCCTATCGGCTCACAAATCAGCTATAAATATCGTGGCTTAACAAACAAAGGCAAACCGAGATTTGCGACCTTTTGGCGACGTGTAAGTCTTTCCGATGAAAAACACCGCGCAGAGTAAGGCATCATAACAATCCGCGTCTTTTGACTTCCAACAGTTAAAATGGCATCATGCCAGCCTTATTTTAACGACAAGATCAGTAAGCTGCCTATGTACTATCAAGACAAAAGCCTCAATGCCCTTAAACTCGGTCAACAAACAAAATATGCAGAAAAATACGACCGCACTTTATTACAACCGGTTCCACGCCGATTAAATCGCGATCAACTCAACATCACCGCCACGCAACCTTTTACGATTGGTGCGGATATTTGGACGGCATACGAAATTTCATGGCTCAACCCGAAAGGCGTGCCACAAGTGGCGATTGCGGATGTCAGCATCGATTTTCGCAGTGAAAATTTGATCGAATCAAAAAGTTTCAAACTCTATTTAAACAGCTTTAACCAAACAACATTCGCCGATTTCGCCGACGTCCAACAAACGTTACAGCGCGATCTGCAAGATTGTGCCCGAGGCGAAGTCAACGTGCGGTTAAATTCGCTGGCGGATTACACCGCGCAACCGATTGTCGCCTTGTCGGGTGATTGCATTGATGCACAGGACATTGAGGTGCGGAATTATGCTTTTAATGCCGCCTTCCTGAATCATTGCACCGGTGAGCATTTGGTCGAAGAAACGTTAGTCAGCCACTTGCTCAAATCTAACTGCCTCATCACGCAACAACCGGACTGGGGCAGCCTACAAATTCATTATGTCGGCAAGCAAATTAACCGCGAACAACTATTGCGCTACATCATTTCTTTCCGTCAACATAACGAATTCCACGAGCAATGTATCGAGCGTATTTTCTGCGACCTTATGCAATACGCTAAACCGGAAAAACTCACCGTTTACGCCCGTTATACCCGCCGTGGCGGTTTGGACATTAACCCTTATCGCTCCAACTTTGAGCCACTGCCACAAAATGTAAGATTGGCAAGACAATAGTCAATCCATTTTGAAAACGCACCGCACTTTTGAATATCTTGCTCAAAGTGCGGTCTTCTTTTTACCTATGTATTGTCAGTAATCTTCTCTTTTTACGCCAATAATTCCGCTTTATGAGCGAAAATTCATTGCCAATGTTGAATGGCATTTTCAAAACAGCGTTTATCTTCTCACCACTTCATATGCTGAATGAATCGCATGATCTGCTACAAATAAAATAATCACTCGCTTAAGTAGATAACATCTTGAGAACACTAGATAATTAACACAAATTCACATAAAATGAGAAACTCAACTTCACTCACTTATAATTTAAAGGAGCCAATATGAAACTTCAAAATCTGACACTTGCAACAGCGATGCTACTCGCCTTAACCGGATGTGGAAGCAGTGGTGGAGGTGATTCTAGTGTCCCCCAAGATAAACCCTCTGTTCAAGATGCTCAAACACAAAAACAAGTAGATGAGGCTAAAAAAGCTCAAGCTGCTGAAAAAAATGCTAAAACTATCGCAGAACAAAAAACGAAAGAAGCTCGTCAAGCTCAAGCTGCGGCTGAACAGAAAGCAGAGGTAGCACAGAAAGCTAAAACAATCGCTGAACAGAAAGCTGAAGATGCTCAAAAAGCTAAAGCAATCGCTGAACAGAAAGCTGAAGAAGCGCGCCAAGCTCAAATTGCCGCTGAACAAAAGGCTCAAAATGCCGCAGAACTGAGTGCTGAAGAGTTACATAAAGTTCAAGAAATTGCCAAACAGAAAGCTGAAGAAGCACGTCAAGCTCAAATTGCCGCTGAACAAAAAGCTGTAGAAGCTCAACAAGCCCAAACAACCGCAGAACAAAACGCTGAAGCGGCACGTCAAGCTCAAGTTGCTGCAGAACAGAAAGCTGTAGAGGCCCAGAAAGCCAAAGCAGAAGCCGAACATAACGCTGAAGTTGCTCGTCAAGCTCAACTTGCTGCAGAACAGAAAGCTGTAGAGGCCCAGAAAGCCAAAGCAGAAGCAGAACAGAACGCTGAAGCTGCACGCCAAGCCCAAGCTACCGCTGAAAAAAATGTTGAAGAAATACAAAAAGCCAAAGCAGAAGCAGAACAGAAAGTAAAAGATGCGCAGAAAGCTCTAGCCGATGCTGAACAAAAAGCGCAAGGTGCCGCTGAAAAGAATGCCGAAGAAATACAAAAAGCCAAAGCAGAAGCAGAACAGCAAGTGAAAGAGGCACAGAAAGCCCTAGCCGATGCTAAACAAAAAGCTGAAGATGCACAAAAAAATCTCGCAGACGCAACTCAAAGTGTTAAAAATGCACAAGATGCTCTGGCTGCCGAACAACAAAAAGTAAAAGAAGCACAAGATGCCCTTGCTGCAGAAAAACAAAAATTTGAAGACGCTCAAAAAGTAGGAGAAGCAAGAGCAGCTAAATATCAAGCGCTTTTCGACTTGGCTAGACGAGCTGGTTTAGATAAAGGTACCTCTCATGACTTTGCGAACGCCAATTTAGATGCTGACGCGTCAGAATTACTATCTGCTCTAAATAAGGCGATTGACCAGGATCAATCAGAAAAACAAAAGCAAGGAATAGATCAGCTAAAAGGCATTTCTTCTGATGCATATCCGCAAGGCAAAATTATCAGTGAAGATATCTATCAAGTGAGCGAAACCAACAATGATTCCGTTGTAAAAAAAGTACAACGTAAAATGCTTTACAATCAAAAATATTCTGCAACTATCGCAGATTATTACGTTCAAGAAACTTATGACAAAGAAACAGGTTTTCTTAAAGAGTTTGATACTTTAATGGCGAATATCCGTACTCAAGGTCTGAAAACCCAAGTTGCAAATATTCCAACTGAAGGCACTGCAACCTATTTAGGAAAAGCTTTCCATGGGGCAATCAATATGACATTACCAAAACCTGAAGAATCAAATACCCCTAAGGTAATTGAGCGAGCAGGTACGCTTTCCTATACAGTAAATTTTGCTGATAAAACAGGTGCGGGAAGAATTCTTGGGTCAGGTGATCAAATTATATTGAACCAAGGTCAAATCTCAGGTGCGGGTATTTCATCTACCGCAAAACAAGCTGAAGTCTCTGGTACTTACTCTTTAGATTTCTTCGGTAAGAATGCGGAAGAAATTGGCGGTAAAGTCTCCTTTGATGGAAAAGATACAGTCGGCTTCGGCGGTACACGTGGCGAAATCCAAAAATAAACTTTTCCTTTAATATAAAAATGCCGTTTGAACCTCGGTTTAAACGGCATTACTTTCTAATCGACTATGAAAAAACTTCCCTATTTTATCATTCTACTTCCCTTAGTTACTCAAGCTGAAACCTTCCAAGCACCACAGCCTATTTTCTTTGAAAAGAATATCGTGCCGAAAACGGAAGAGCCACAGATAAAAACGCCGGAAAAATCTACCGCACTTTCAGCACCCATGACATTTGAATCCAATGACAATACCCAAACTAAACTGGAAAAACTGATCAACTATAGTGTGGTAAAACAACAATGGGAGATATTGAAACAAACGTTGCCGCTTTATCAATCGCAACCTCAGCACGATGTCACGCTATATCGTTATGCCCTAGGCGCAATGTTGCGGGCGGAGCGCAACCATAAGCAAGCGATTCGTCTTTATCAACAGATTGTTGATGAAAATCCTGAACTTGCCTACCCCCGTTTCGATTTAGGCGTGATGTTATTTGAAAATAAACAATATCGCCAAGCTAAAGCAGAACTTGAGCGTGCTATACCGGCATTATCCCCAGCCATGCAACAATTTACTCAGCGTTATTTGGAGACAATGAAAGAACGCCAAGGCTGGAAAGCGGATGTAGAATGGCAATATACCCAAACCGACAACGTGAATAACGCCTCATCCCAACAAGATATTTTGTTAGGTAAATTGCGCTTTAAAAAAGACAAAGACGCTTTACCACAAAAAGCACATGGTTTTCGTTATGGGCTGGGTTTAAGCCGTGAAATCAATGTCTCCGATAATCATTTTGTGACATTAAACGGTCGTTTTGGCGGCGTGCATTACTGGGATAATCAAGATTATAGTGAAAAATCACTTTACGCCGCATTGGGCTATCGCCATCGTTCCGCCTTACAATCTTTAGGATTGACGCCGTTTTTTGAGCAAAATTGGTTAGGCGCACCACGCTATAGCCAAAATTATGGTATTACCGCAGATTTACGCCGTGAATTGACCGCACTTTGGTCGCTCTCCGGCACGCTTTCCCACACGCAAAAACGCTATGCGGATGCCAACGTTGCACGCCGTCACAACGGTTATATCAATGGTGCAACGCTCTCATTAAGTTATCAAGCGAAACCGAATTGGTTACTTTTCGGCGGTGTGGAAGGCAGCCTAGATCGCAGTAAAGACAACGCGGAATCCTCGCTTCGTCGTGGTGTTAATCTCGGTACCGTCTGGCAAATCAAGGATTTTGCGACACGCTTAAGCATTCGGTATGTCAAACGTGACTTTCGGGCAAAAAACTTTTATTTTCCAACGAAAAAACGACAAGACAAGGAATATGATTTTAACGCCAGCCTATGGCATAACAAACTGCAATGGAAAGACTTTATTCCTAAATTAAATTATCGTTACCGCAAAATTGACAGTAATATCCCGGAATTTTATTCGCGCAAAAGTGGGGAATGGTTTTTGTCTGTTGAGCGTAGCTTCTAACCAAATGCGTTGAAAATCCATGCGAAAAAATGACCGCACTTTTGAATATCTTGCTCAAAGTGCGGTCTCTTTTCAAAGAGTTTTCTCTTTAGTCCACTTTGTCCATCTATCAAATCAATTTTTCTTACCTTTCCTCATCACCACCAAAATGTGATCTATCTCGCAGTTTCAAGTCTTGTCTTGTGTTCAAATTGAACAACAGTCCTCTTTTACGGACAAATGTTAAAGACCTGACGATAAAAAATCAGGTATCACTTTGATTCACAATGTAGAAAAAAGGAGAAAACAGATGGCAAAAGATCTTAATGTCTTTGACAAACACTACGGTTTACTGATCAATGGCGAATGGACGGATGGCTCAGAAGGCAACACCTTAACAGCCCATAATCCGGCAAACGGTGAAGCATTAGCCACGTTTATTGACGCCACCGATGCGGATGTGGACGCTGCCGTAAATGCCGCCAAAGAAGCCTTTAAAACCTGGAAAAATACCAGCGCAACGGAACGCGCTACAATCTTAAATAAAATTGCAGACATTATTGACGAAAATACCGAATTATTTGCCTTGCAAGAAACACTGGATAACGGTAAGCCGATTCGCGAAACACGCGCAGCAGACATTCCGTTGGCATCCGATCATTTCCGTTATTTTGCCAGCGTGATTCGTTCCGAAGAAGGTGTGGCAAACCAACTGGATAACGAAGACTTGTCCTTGATTTTACGCGAGCCGATTGGCGTTGTTGGTCAAATTATTCCGTGGAACTTCCCGTTCTTAATGGCCGCATGGAAAATTGCGCCAGCCTTGGCGGCAGGTTGTACCGTTGTGATTCACCCGTCTTCCTCCACATCATTGAGTCTGCTTTCCTTAGCACAAAAAATTAATCATTTGTTGCCGAAAGGCGTTTTCAATGTCATTACCGGCAAGGGTTCCAAATCCGGCGAATACATGTTACGTCACCCGGGATTTAGCAAACTGGCATTCACTGGCTCCACTGAAATCGGTCGAAAAATCGGTATGGCTGCGGCTGAAATGTTGATTCCATCCACCTTGGAATTAGGTGGCAAATCCGCCAATATTTTCTTTGACGATATGCCATTTGATAAAGCATTGGAAGGCGCACAAAAAGGGATTCTCTTCAACCAAGGGCAAGTGTGTTGTGCCGGTTCGCGAATCTTCGTACAAGAAAGCATTTACGATAAATTCATCGCGGCATTAAAAGAAGAATTTAAGAAAGTCAAAGTCGGCTTGCCTTGGGAAGATGACACGCAAATGGGTGCACAAGTCAACGGAAATCAGATTAAAGTGATCAGTAAATACGTGGATATTGCCAAAGAAGAAGGTTGCCAAATCATCCTTGGTGGGGGCAAATCAACCGACCCGGCATTGGCTCGAGGCGAATTTTTCCAACCGACTTTAATTTTGGCGCCGGATAACAAAAAACGCGTGGCACAAGAAGAAATTTTCGGGCCTGTCGCCGTAGTGATCAAGTTTAAAGATGAAGCAGATGTGATCCAAATGGCAAATGACAGTGATTATGGCCTCGGTGGCGCGGTGTGGACGTACAACATTAACCGTGCGCTACGGGTTGCACGCGCGCTCGAAACCGGTCGTGTTTGGGTGAACTGCTATAACCGTTTACCGGCCGGCGCACCATTCGGTGGTTATAAAACTTCCGGTATCGGTCGTGAAACCCATAAAATGATGCTTGCCGCTTATACACAGGTGAAAAATATCTTTATCAGCACCCGTGAAGAACGCGAAGGCATGTATTAATCTTTTCATTTCCAGTCTAAAAACAAACCGCACTTTGATTTTATCCCTTCAAAAAAGTGCGGTTTATTTTTAATGTGTTTTTACTTTTCGACTCACTCTTCGCTCAACAGCGCGATTTCCTGTTTTAACGCATACGGAATATGCCGAGGCCCACGTACCGCAGTGACACCGAATTGCGCCATTTTCGCACGGGGAATAAGACGCTTATCGTATTCTTTCAGACAACGAATTTTCATCACCCGTTTCACCTGTAAATCATCCGTTCGTTTTTGGTGATATGGAATGTTTACCTCCAATACCACACATTTATAGCGAATAGCCCCTGTAGGTTCAGTGACGTACATATATACAATATCGTCCACGGCAATATTATTGCTCTGCTTCCAGTAAATTTCTCCGCCTTCGCGCAAGTCTTTCTCTACATCATAATATTTCGGATTAGCCGGCACGATCCACTCCGTATAACGGGTGATTCCAAGCTGTTTTTTCACCTGTCGGGTAGCGGTGAGATCAAAACTAGCATTTAATAAAAACAATACAGTGTCTTTATCTACAGAGCCATCTAGCAACACCGTCAACCAGTGATTTTTGTTCATGTGATACGCTGGTAGGAAACCTGCTTGCGGCAAAAATAGGCTCAGCATTTCAGGGGAACATTTCACGTTCATCACCGGTAATTTCCCTGTGCCCTTTAGCCCCAATGACGATTTTTCGACATTCATCACAATGGCATACCATTTTCGATTATCGGTATGACGCAACACCGCATAATCTGGATGGGTCTTCCACAAATATTCCGGCTGAGTGCCATATTGGGTGAAGACATACTCGAAAACTTGCTGGGTTAGCTCAGACATTCCATGTTCCTCTTATTACTTTGATAACATCATTTTACGCCAACTTAGCTCTCAAAATAAAAGACATTAATTTCCACATCATTATTGTGCTTTTTAGTTCAACAGGCATATTATATTCCTTGAGAAAGGACTCCATCGTATCCCTCATTATCTGGTTTGGTATCGGTGGCTTATGGATGAAACTATTAAGTTGGTGGTAAAGCCGCATTGCGCTTTAGAGCTCACCTAAAATTCTTATAAAAAATAACCGCACTTTATTTTTCAACCTAAAGTGCGGTCACTTTTTTCAGTATTTTTAAATTAATCTGCGAGAAATAATGGCCCCATCGGCATTTTCGGTAACGCAAATCGGTCGGGATAAAGCACATTGACCAAATATAACCCTTCCGGTTTCGCTGTCGGTGCGGCAAGGGTACGATCTTTTTGCGCTAACAGCCAAGCTAACCATTCCACCGGTTGATTGCCGCAACCCACCTCAATCAAACTCCCCACAATGTTACGCACCATGTGATGTACAAAGGCGTTTGCTTGAATATCCACAACGATATATTGCCCCAGACGGCTCACGTTTAAATGATGTACATTGCGCCACGGCGTGTTGGATTGGCATTGCGCGGCGCGGAAAGAACTGAAATCATTTTCACCGAGCAACGCCTGCCCCGCCTGGTGCATTAATTGATGATCGAGTTCCAAATGACAATGCGTCACGCCTTGCGGCAAAATGGCTGAACGCAGTTTATTACAATATAAAATGTAACGATAACGACGGGCAGTGGCACTAAAACGGGCATGAAAATCATCATCAACCACTTTCGCCCATCGCACGGCAATATCATCAGGCAAATTGGCGTTGACACCAAAACTCCAGGCTTTCTCAGGGCGATTGGCAGTCGTTTCAAAGTGAATCACCTGCCCAGTAGCATGTACACCAGAATCCGTACGACCTGCACAGAAAATACTGATGTCTTCATTGGCAACGGTGGAAATCGCCCGCTCCAGTTCAGCCTGTACGCTGGCCACTTTTTCTTGTTTCTGCCAACCGAAATACTGTTTTCCGTCGTATTCCACACCTAATGCAATTTTCATGTTCTACTCTGATTTTACTTAAAACGGCGTGCATTATAACAAGGCTTGGCGGATCTCAAAAACATTCTAAAAACCCACCGCACTTTTGCTGAATTTCACACATAAAAAAAGCAGAGATTGCTCTCTGCTTTTTGGAAAAACGTATAAAAATTAACGTTTGGAGTATTGTGGACGACGACGTGCTTTGTGTAAACCCACTTTTTTACGTTCAACGCGACGTGCGTCACGAGTAACGAAGCCTGCTGCACGAAGTGCTGGGCGTAAGGTTTCATCGTATTCCATCAATGCACGGGTAATACCATGACGGATTGCACCCGCTTGACCGGAAATACCACCACCTTTAACGGTGATGTATAGGTCTAATTTATCAGTTAATTCAACCAATTCTAACGGTTGACGAACTACCATGCGAGCAGTTTCGCGACCGAAATAAACGTCTAATTCGCGTTGGTTGATAACAATCTTACCATTGCCCGGTTTGATAAATACACGAGCTGAAGAGCTTTTGCGGCGACCTGTGCCGTAGTTTTGATTCTCTGCCATATCCTAAAACCTCGTGATTAAATATCTAATACTTGTGGTTGTTGTGCAGCGTGTTGGTGTTCAGCACCTGCGTACACTTTTAATTTACGGAACATTGCACGGCCTAATGGACCTTTTGGCAACATACCTTTAACCGCAATTTCAATCACTGCTTCAGGACGGCGTGCGATCATTTCTTTGAAAGTCGCTTGTTTGATACCGCCTACATAGCCTGTGTGCCAGTAGTAAATTTTATCGCTGTCTTTGTTACCGGTTACAGCAACTTTGTCCGCGTTGATAACGATGATGTAATCACCTGTGTCAACGTGCGGAGTATATTCAGCTTTATGTTTACCACGAAGACGACGCGCTAATTCAGTCGCCAAACGACCTAAAGTTTTACCTGTCGCATCTACTACATACCAGTCGCGTTTAACCGTTTCTGGTTTTGCTACAAAAGTTTTCATTAATTAATTACCAATATAATAATATTAATACCCAGTGCTTAAAAAAGCACAACCAGTTATCTTAATCCTCACCCCTTCGAGTGCGATCTCGACAAAATAATGCGCGGTGGGAATCCGCAGCATTTACAGGGTCGGGCGATTATACAGAAAATTTCACCGAAAAGCTAACGGTTTTGCAGGGAAAATACGATAAATTTTGACCGCACTTTGTCTTTTTATTCGTCATCGTCAAATAAAAAATCTAGGGTTTGCGTCCTAACAGGCAAATCACGGAACTGGCGCCAACATGACGGCTGCCTTCATTCATTTCTCGTACATCGTGTTCTGCCAGCAACCATTCCAAGCCCGATAACGCTTGTTGCATCTCCGCTAAGGTACCGAGCATTTCAACATGGCTAGGCCCGCCGGTGCCATAACGAAGTTGATCGGGATGATAAAACACACCGGCAAACAAGCCGCCTGGTTGCAAGGCATTCACAATACGTTGCATGATTTGGGTTCGTTCCGGTTCCATAAAATGACAAAAGACAGACGTAATCACTGCATAATGCGCCGTAGGCATCGTCATGTCAGCAATATTTGCCAATCTTGTCGTGAAGGGCACCTGATACTGATGCGCCAATGCTTGCGCTTTTCGCAATCCAACTTGAGACAAATCCACGCCCTCCGTTTCTAATCCGTGACGGGCTAAAAAGATGCCATTACGCCCTTCTCCCGTGGCAAGATCTAAGGCTCTTCCTGAGGTTGGCAAGTAAGGCTGAATTCTAGCGATAAATTCATTGGGTTCCGTGCCGAAAATATATTCTTCCGTTTGGTAACGCTCATCCCATTTTGTCATGTATTTTCCTTTATTCTTCTAATAACTGCCCTAATCCGCTTTGTCGTTGTACCGGATTTTTCACCGCACTTTCCCACACGCTTTGCAATGCAAACACCGTGAGAAAGTCTTTAGTGCGCGTAATACCGGTATAAACCAGCTCTTTGGATAAAACCGGACTATTCTCCAACGGTAAAATCAGGAACGTATGTGGAAACTCGGAGCCTTGAGATTTATGCACGGTCATGACAAATGCCGTTTCATGGTTCGGCACACGACTTGCTAGCACCGTTTTGTAGCTATTTTGTCCCTGCTCGAACCATACGCGCCCATGACCTAAATAAATACCGATGTCACCGTTATATAAGCCGACTCCGCTGTCATTTTGCGTCACCATAATCGGCTTGCCGATATACCACTCCCGTTCCTGATGAAATTGTAACAACCGTTTTTGACGCAATTTTTCCGCGATAGCCAAATTTAGCTGTTCGACCCCAAACTCGCCTACGCGTAATGCGGTTAAAAAACGGATGTGATTAAACGCAGCAAAAATTGACCGCACTTTATCTTCCTGAAGCACGCCATCAGACGGAATTTGTTGCAAATAGCGCGCGTATTCTTCCGCAGCACGATCGACAATCAATTTCACACAAGCTTTACGCTGTTGCACGTCGTCTTTATTACTCAAATAATGCGCAAAATCCGTTAAGTACACGCCACAATGTTTATCTTGATGTTGCTGATATTGTTGCAATAACTGCCAACTCTTGGTCGCATTGCCTAAATTCACGGTCGTTGCCAACTCACCCACTTCCGGATTCGCTCCAAAACGGCGACTGACTTGCAAATAACAAATACTGTCGCTAATGGCGTTTACCTTATCTTCTGATGGCAATGTCATCCCTGTTGTTGCCTGTAAATATTGCGCCATGGACGAGCTGTATGTCGGTTTTGCCGCATTCACAAAACGCCCTAATTCCCCCAAAATAGCGCCGGCTTCTACGGAAGCAAGTTGGTCTTTATCACCCAACAAAATCAGTTTGGTTTCCGGTTTGAGCGCATTAAGTAATTTAGCCATTAAGGTGAGATCGATCATGGATGCCTCATCCACCACCAACACATCCAACGGCAATGGATTGTCTGCGTGATAACGGGTTTCTTCACTGAAAAAACGCACACCAAGCAAACGATGGATCGTTTCTGCGCTCATCGGAATGTGCAGATTTTCGATAATATCCCGTTTATCTGGCTCTGATGAAAACGCCTGTTTTAAACGTTCCACCGCATCCACAATAGATTCCGTTAAACGTGCCGCTGCTTTTCCTGTTGGCGCAACCAATTTAATGCGTAAGCCATTTTGATGAAGTTCTTGTAGTGTTAACAGAAGCTTGGTCACCGTAGTGGTTTTCCCCGTTCCCGGCCCGCCGGTAATTAAACAAAAACGCTGACGTAACGCCATGGCAACAGCAATTTTTTGCCAATCAATGCCCTGTTCTTCCTGAAAATAGCGTTCGAGAATCGAGGCAATTTGTGAGAGTTGCTCGGTTGAAAAAACAGGCTCAAAACAGACCGCACTTTTGAAGTAATCGGCAATCCGAAATTCGTCTTGCCACACGCGATAAAAATACAAGCAATTAAACTGCAACACCAAAGGCGCAATTTGCTGTGATGGCGAATCAGTAAAGGCGATATGTTGTGCCTTTTGCAAGGTAGATTGCCATTGTGAAATCGGCACATAATCAATTTTTTGCTGAATTTCCGTCAAATAAATACGTTCGTTGAAATAATCCTGTAAACCGAACAAATCCTGTTCAGTGGCTTGATTCAACAAAAGACAAGTGTTGCCTTGACGATAATTAAAATTACACAATGCCGCCATCAGTACCGCCAAGTTTTGCACAAATGGCGCATAATTAAACGGTTGCTGTTTACGATGAATAAACTCGGCAAAATAATAGTCGGCGGTGTTAATAATGCCTTTTTCTTTGAGTTGAGATAATAAAGTTAACATCAGAACAAATTCTCCAAGGCTTGAATTAACGCATGATCCGGTTTATCAAAAAACACACCGTCCTGATTTTCACCGTTCATGCCGCGTAAGAAACAATAAAACACGCCGCCAAAATGGGTTTCGTAATGATAGTTTGCATCACGTTGTTGCAAATAACGGTGCAATGCCAGCGTGTAAAATAAATATTGCCAGTCGTAATGGTTTGCCAGCATGGCTTGCTCAAGACTTTTGCCAACATAGTTTTGCGGTTCGACACCGAGAAAATTCGATTTGTAATCCACCAAATAATATTTTCCGTTATGGCAGAAAACCAAATCCATAAAACCGCGCAACATACCTTTAATCGCATCAAATTGCAGCGCTTCCGATGGTAAATGGTGATGTTTTTGCAACGCGCGATTAAATGCCGACACATCAAATACCCGATTGAGTCTCAAATAAAACTGCATTTCTTTGACGCATTGATGGCGAGATAAATTGTTCAGCTTCAACGTTGGCTCATCTGCACTTAACGGCGTATCTAAAATCACCTTCATCCATTGTTGTAAGGATGGCAACCACGTTTCCTCTAACTGTAGCCATTGGCAGAGTTTTTCTACCTTGTCTTCGTTTAACGGCTGGCTAAAATCATATTTTTCCAAGAAACGGTGCAACGCTGTACCGATTTTAATCCCGTGCGGGAAATCGAAAGGCGAATAACCGAACGGATAGGCAGATTCATGACTAGCGCTTTCAAGTATGGTTTCTGTTGCTTGTTCATTAAAATCGTAATCTTTGCCACCATCAAAAACAGGTTCAAAAGCGACCGCACTTTCTACCGCCAGCTGTTCTTTATAGTATTTTTTATTTTGATGAATTGCCTCAATGGCGCTGAAACTGGTCACCGTCCAGTTTTGTTCAATATGTCCGGTGAATGTTGCCGCGTTTAATGGCGTTTGAGTCTCCGACTGCATTGGTTCATCTAGTGCTTTTAATGCCGTGGTTTCAGAAATCTGCACACTTCCCTGCGGGGCACGTTGAACCAACTTTTCTAATAGTGGCAAGCTGTCGTAGGCTGTCGGCTTCTCATTTGTTTGAATTTCCCCGTGAGTGAGGATATATAACAAAGCACTCCACTTTTCCTCAAAGGTTTTCGGCACACCGATATTCAACTGATATTTCGCTCGGGTCAGCGCCACATAGAGTAAACGAAGTTGTTCGGCAAAATCCTCTTGCTTTATATCCTTCTCATGAGAACCATCAATATCCCACAGCACGTCGCCCCGATCTTGGTCGTAATAAGTGGAAATGTGTTCAGACCAAGTTTTGGCGGCATAACCGACAAACGGCAACCAAACTAAATCGTATTCCAACCCTTTGGATTTATGAATCGTGACAATTTTGACCAACTGCAACTCGCTTTCCAACCGCACTTGTTGTTCATTTTGTCGATCTTCCCCTTGAATTTGCTTTTCAAACCAACGTAACAATGCCGCTTCACTTTCGTTCAGCGTTGACGCTTCCTGTAATAATTCTGCCAAATGCAGCAAATCCGTCACCAGGCGTTTACCATCCACAGTGGGATACAATTTTTCAGTGATTTTTTCTTGTAGGAACAACTGGTGCAACATCACTAATACACCTTGTTTTTGCCACGTTCTTTGATAATGAATAAATTTTTCGACCCAATATTCCCAACGGTTTTCGTCTAAACGAATACGCTGAATATCTGCTGCCGTTTGCGCAAAAATCGCCGTCGCAACGGCATTTAAAATATTGCGTTCGGAAAATGGATTAAGACAGGCCCGTAAAATCAACAACAGATCCTTTGCGGCTTTACTATCAAACACATTGCTATTTTCAGACAAAAACACGGAGGCAATGCCAAGGCGACGTAACTCATTTTTTACCAAATCAGCTTCTTTGCGACTACGAACCAATACGGCAATACTTTCCGGTTTTAAGGCTTTTTCGACGCCTTTTTCATCAGAACGAAAATCAGCGGTATTTTCCACCGCACTTTGCAACCAATGTTGAATAGAAATGGCACAAGCTTTTGCCATATTCTCTTTTACGGAAGCTTCATCTATATAAAAGCGCACGGCAGGTTCCATTTCACCGTTTAACCAAAATTTCGGATGATCGTCTTTAGATTCGACCGGCAAGAATGGAATCTTGTTATATAAAAAAGGAGGCTGTTCGTGAAAATCAAACAAGTGATTGACACATTGCACAACATCTTGATGGGAGCGGTAATTTTTTCCTAGATTGAAACGGTGCTGTGCTTCATCAGCCGCTTTAAAGTAAGTAAAAATGTCTGCGCCACGGAATTTATAAATCGCCTGCTTTGGGTCGCCGATCATAATAAAGCCGTTATCAGTCACCGGTTCTAATCGCTGTGGCTCTACATAAACCTTAGAAAAAATCTGATATTGCACCGCATCCGTATCTTGAAATTCATCAATCATAGCAAACGGATATTGATAACGAATCAACTGAGCAAATTCAGTATTATTCGGATGGCATAAAGCTTCTTTTAACAAGCGCAATAAATCATAAAAACTTTTTTCGCTATGATTGAGTTTGTATTCGGCTAGCTGCTCATTCAGCGTTTTTAAATAATGAAACCAGAGCGCTTGAGACAGTAAAGCCTGTTGTTCGGAAAATGCTAACAACTCATCAATTTTGATGAAAATCGGATGGCTCAACGCTTTCTGTGCTTCCTCGCCTTTCTGTTCATCCATTGCCGTTTGACCGAAGCGGTAAAAACAATCCGGGAAATCTGCTTTTTCGTTTTCCGCCCAACGTTTCATAGCGGCAAGCCATTTCGGGCGAGTTGCCGATGTAAAACTGCGACGGTTTAATTTTTGTTCTTTCGCATTCTTATATTTTGTGTTGATTTCTGTTTCAATCAACTCCGTAATTTCCACCTCTTTTTCTAACCATTTTTGCTTTAATTCCTGAGTTTGCGCGATTAATGCTTGTGAGTAATCAGTAAGTTTTGAAAGAAATTCCTCGAAAGTCCCCTCAAAAAAGTGCGGTCGTTTTTCCGGAAGTTTTAATTCGATTCCGGCAAATTTTTTGATTTTTGTCACAATATTGCTTGGGGAAACCAAATTCTTTTGAATAAATTCGACAACCGCATAAGGCTGTGAATAAAAATGCTCACGCCAAATTTTTTGTGCCAAGTGCAATAACAACTCATCTTCTTCGCCAGTCAATTCTAGATTGAAATGAACGCCTGAATTAAAGGCGTATTGCATCAGCATTCGGCGACAGAAACCATGAATGGTATAAATTGCTGCCAAATCCATGTTTTGTTCCGCCAAAGTCAGGCGTTGAATCGCCAGGGGTAAATCGGTGATGGTCGCAACCAATTCGCGTAAAAAATCATCTTGCCCAAATACTGCCGAATCTTGTGTCTGCTGATAAGCCGTCAATTTTTGTTTGGCGTCATAGATACGTTCGCGAATTTTGCGTTTCAGCTCCTCTGTCGCCATTTCAGTAAAGGTCACCACCAAAATTTGCTCGACGTTCAACGCATAGGGAAACGCATTTTCTCCTGCCTGCAATAATAGGCGCAAATAAAGGGAACCCATGGTATAGGTTTTGCCCGTACCGGCAGAGGCTTCAATTAGACTAACAGCATTTAACGGGATAGAAATCGGATTGAGTTGTTGCATGGTTAAGATTACGCGAATGAAAAATTTTGAATAAAATAAGGGCGGAACCGAATCCGCCCAATACTCTCGTTAGAAATTAACGACTTTATCTGCCCATAACGTCCATTTGGAAACATCATCTAAGGTGCCGCGAGTCACGCCGTCAATTAGCTTTATCTCGGATAAACCGCGTGCTTTGGTACAGCTTGTGCAAAGTTTAACTTCTGCGCCTTGTGCTACCAAGATTTCCATCACTTGTTGTACGTTAGAACCTTCATTTGGGTGCTGACCGGCAATGCCGCTTAACACCGAATCACCAAAACAGAACACTTTAATTTCAACTTCCTTGCCATGTTCTTCCTGCAAATTGACTGCTAAACGCAATGCGTTGAAGCTTTTTTCTGTGCCATATGGCGATTCATTTAAAATAAAAAGAAGTTTTTGCATCATCATTAACCTACCCAGATAAATTTAATTAAGAATAATAAAGAAACCACCCAAACCGGTGCGTTAACTTCACGCCAACGCCCTGTTCCGACTTTCATCACACAATAGCTGATGAAGCCAAAGGCAATTCCTTCCGTGATGGAGTATGTAAATGGCATCATCGCCGCGGTAATAAAGGCAGGAGTCGCTTCTGTTAAATCGTCCCATTGCACTTTAATTAAGCTGGATGCCATTAAAATACCCACATAAACTAACGCACCTGCTGTCGCATAAGCAGGCACCATGCCGGCTAATGGGGAGAAGAAGATCGTCAGTAAAAACAATAACCCGACAACAACCGCCGTCATACCGGTACGTCCACCGACCGATACGCCTGCACCACTTTCAATGTAAGTACTGATCGCAGAAGTACCGATATAAGATCCGACAACCGCGCTCGCACTATCAACATATAAGGCTTGTTTCATTTTCGGGAAACGCCCTTTTTCATCGCTGAACCCGGCTTTGTCTGTGACACCGAGCAAGGTGCCGGAAGAGTCAAATAAGTTAACTAATAAGAAAGAGAAAATGATGCCAATAAGTGCCGTATCCAAAGCACCGGCGATATCTACTTGGCCAACCACTTGAGTTAATGCCGGCGGCATGGAAACGATGCCGTGGAACATCACACTTTCGTCAAAATACAATGCAAGTGCGGTGACTGCTGCGATAGAAATTAGCACGCCGGAATAAATATTGCGTGCTGCCAACACCACGATAATAAAGAAGCCAAGGATGCCCAATAACACTTGCGGACTGTGTAGATCGCCTAAAGCCACTAAGGTTGCAGGATTCGCAACGACCAGCCCCATATTTTTAAAGCCGATTAAAGCGATAAAGAAACCGATACCGGCACCAATGCCTACCCGCAAACTGAGCGGAATAGATGCCATCAGCCAATAACGAATTTGGAAAATGGTTAATAGTAATAAGCCGACAGAACCCCAGAAAATGGTGCCCATCCCCACTTGCCAGGAATAGCCAAGTTTACCGACCACTACATAAGCAAAGAAGGCATTCAAGCCCATTGCCGGCGCTAACGCGATAGGTAAGTTACTGAATAAGCCCATGGCAATCGTACCGAAGCCTGCGATTAAACACGTAGTCACAAAGACAACTTGTTTATCCATACCCGCATCCCCCAACACAGACGGGTTCACGAAAACGATATACACCATGGTGAAAAAAGTGGTGATTCCGGCAATAATTTCCGTTTTGGAGGAGGTTCCTTTTTCTTTTAATTTAAAGAATTGTTGTAGAAAAGATTGATTTTCCATTGTAATTTCCAATCAGAGACAAAATAAAAACGATGAAAAACAAGGTAATAAGAAAGGTGTTTTTCCCGCTGATTCTAGCAAAAGATCAGAAAAACTGCGACGGGTTTATTGTCTATATACGGCATCTCTTACACCTCATTATCCTCATCTAAAATAAAGTCAAACCAATCAATCACATCACGTTCATGAATGCCGTGTCGAATTAAGATATCGGCTTTTCTCACACTCTCAGGATCGCCACTGATTAACGGGTGCCATGACGGCAACGGCTTACCTTCATAAAGCAAACGATAAGCACAAGTGGTGGGAAGCCAGCCAAATTCAGGTAAATTGTCTTTGGTCAGTTTGGTACAGTCCTCTTCTAACTCAAAACGTTTCAAATAATGACCGCACTTTCCTGTTTCTAAATCCAACAAATTGCACGCGATACGGGTGTAATACAAACGCTCATATTTCCCCTCGCCATCAATATATTTACGATAACAACACTTGCCGCAACCATCACATAATGCCTCCCATTCGGCATCATTCATCTCAAGCAGGTTTTTGTGTCGCCAGAAATCAGGTTCTAATTGCATAGGATTATTTACCGGTTTGGTTTTAAAAGCGGAAATTATAGTGAGGAATATCACTTGTGACAAATGCCGCGAGAGCGATTCAGAAAAACAAAAAAGTGCGGTCAATATTGACGATGTTTTTCAACGGAAAAAACACATCAAATATTGACCGCACTTATCCTTAAAAATAACAGATTAACGATAGGTGACGCGTTCGTTATCATTTAAATGAATGGTCGTTTCAGCCAATTTGGTTTCTGCAATGACCTTGCCGTGTCGAATAGAATAACGTGTCGGCACTTGACGTCGTACTGCATCAAAGCCATTTTCTGCCGGTAAAATAATAAAGTTAGCGGCATTCCCCTCTTCCACGCCATAATCTTGCAACCCTAGCGCTTTTGCACTGTTTTCAGTCACTAATTTTAAGCCGTCGTTAATTTGTCCGTAGCCCATGAGTTGGCAAACGTGTAACCCCATGTGTAACACCTGTAGCATATTTGCGGTTCCCAACGGATACCATGGGTCGAATACATCATCATGGCCGAAACACACGTTGATCTTGTTTTTCAGCATTTCTTTCACGCGCGTCACGCCACGGCGTTTTGGATAAGTATCGAATCGCCCCTGCAAATGAATGTTGACGAGCGGATTAGCCACAAAATGAATTTTCGATAATTTCAACAAACGGAAAAGGCGAGAGGCATAGGCGTTATTGTACGAATGCATTGCAGTGGTATGGCTCGCCGTCACTTTGTCGCCCATTTCATATTTCAACGCTAACGCAGCAACCGTTTCCACAAAACGGGATTGTTCATCATCAATTTCATCACAGTGAATATCGATTTGTTTGTTGTATTTGCGCGCAATATTGAAAGCAATGTGCATAGATTCCACACCGTATTCACGAGTGAATTCAAAGTGCGGTATGCCGCCCACCACATCTGCGCCCATTGCCATCGCTTGATCTAACAAGGCTTCGCCGTTCGGATAAGACAAAATTCCCTCTTGTGGAAATGCCACAATTTGAAGATCCACCCAAGGAGCCACTTCTTTTTTCACTTCGAGCATGGCTTTAAGTGCGGTTAACGTTGGGTCGGACACATCCACATGGGTACGCACATGTTGCACGCCATTTGCGATTTGCCATTTTAAGGTTTTCCACGCGCGGGATTTCACATCCTCATGGCTCAATAAAGATTTTCGCTCAGCCCAACGTTCAATGCCTTCAAATAAGGTACCGGATTGGTTCCAGTTCGGTTGTCCTGCGGTTTGTGTCGCATCCAAATGAATGTGCGGTTCAACAAACGGCGGATACACAATGCCCTGTTCGCCGTCTAAAATATCTCCGGAAAAATCAATCTGTTCTTCGTTAGGCAGAATACGGGCAATCTTGCCGTCTTCAATGACAATCTGCCATAAACCTTCACGGCCGTTAATATGAATATTTTTAACTAACATTTATCGCTCCTATTTAAACGCCAATTTTTTACCGAATAACGGCGTTAACACAAAATAAGCCACGGCACCGCCAATAACGGCATTTAACGGAATAATGCCCGGCAAGAATTTACCGCACGCGATACCGATAGCTACAGAGATAATTGCTGTCCAGTTGATGGTGACAAATTTTGCTTGTTCAAAATTAGCATAGGCTTTATTACGTAAAATATAGTCGGCAATGATCACGCCACCAATCGGTGGAATCGCGGCAGATAAAAACGTTAACCAGCCCACAAAGTTGTTGTATAACCACAAGGCACAAAGCGTACCGATCACACCGTTTAATACTGATAATGGACGGCTACTCCAGCCGGTAATGTTAGCGAAACCCAAACCGGAGGCATAAAGCGCATTATCGTTAGTCGTCCAAATGTTTAAACCAAGTACAATAATCGCCGGCAGAATTAATCCTTGGGCAACCATCACATCAGAAATATCGGACATCCCGGTCACCGCTGCCCCGGCGGCGCCAAAGACGAACATTAATGAGTTGCCCAAGAAGAACGCAATCATACTGATTAAAATCGCTTGTTTGGCTTTGCGTCCGAAACGCACGAAGTCTGCCGTTAATGAACCTGCACTGATAAAAGAACCCACAACCAAGGTAATCGCCATTGGTAAGGAAATGTCGTCTTTCGGCATGATATTTTCTAATACAGATAAACCACCGGCATCCGTTACCGCCAAATACACCGAATAAGAGCCAAGCACCGCAATTGCCGGCACTGCAATAGTAGAAAGAATGGTCAGCGCGGAAATACCGAAGAAAACCGTAATGGTCATTAATAAACCTGAGCCTAAAATTAAATAGTTCACATCAATGCCGGTGACTTTGTTAACCGGAATCGCAAACATCGCCACTCCAACACCGAACCAGCCCACTTGGGTGCCGCCTAAAATTAAAGATGGCAACCAAGAGCCTTTTACACCAAAGGAATAACGCGCCAAAACATGAGTTGTTAAGCCGGTTTTTGCACCGATGTAGCCAAGAAATGACGTGTAAATCCCTAACATTAAGTTACCGATGATCACGGCTAACCAGAAATCATGGTAAGTGAGTGATGTACCCAGCGTGCCGCCCGTCCACATACTTGCGGAGAAAAAGGTTAATCCCAGCATAACAAACGTCAGTGCCACAGCACCTTTACGTTCATGTTGTGGAACGGGCTTCAAACTAAAATTTTCAGAACTCATTTTTGTATCCTTTCAAAGTAAAAAAATCGGCAAATTCTAATCCTTAGCCAAGCCAAAAGCAAACGTTTGCTTTGTAAAAAAATAAAAGTGCGGTCAACATTCAACGTGTTTTTTTCAATTAAAAAATATCGTCAAAGTTAACCGCACTTTCTCTCGCACTACCCTTTCAACTGGGACAAACGCCCCTCGATAGCGCGCGTCTCCTGACGCGTGCCCAAAACATCAATTTCATTTAATTCAGATTTTTACTATTTTCATGAATAACTTCATTCAGTTTATTTATTTTTAGCTAGATGTAAGCACGCGTCAGGAGACGCGCGCTATCTGGGTATAATAGATTGTAATGGCACAAGCGTGGACGCTTGCGCCATCAGGGGTATCGTATAAGCTGGAAAAACTTT
>NZ_CALIWN010000054.1:0-50281 GCF_938046485.1 uncultured Aggregatibacter sp.
CAGAAAAAGCGGCAGCAGAAAAAGCGGCAGCAGAAAAAGCGGCAGCAGAAAAAGCGGCAGCAGAAAAAGCAGCAGCAGAAAAAGCAGCAGCTGAGAAAGAAGCAGCAGAAAAAGCAGCAGCAGAAAAAGCAGCAGCTGAGAAAGAAGCAGCAGCTCAAGAAGCTTTAATATCGAAGACGACTGATGTTGGTGCTAAATTCGTTAAGAAAACTGCATCTAACCTAAATGTAGGCGAAGGTACTGAAATTAGCAGCAAATCATCTAAGTCTGTTACAAGTATGACTGTTGAATTGCACCCAAGCTTAGATACAGTTGTTGTTGCTGTTCCATTAAATGCTGATGGTAGTGTAAATACAACTGCACCTCAAGCATACTTAGAAGATTTCGACTTCCGTGGTAATACTTCTAACACGACTGGTGAGCACACTTTACAACATATCTATAAAACAAAAGACGGTTCTACCTTAGCTGGTGCAGCGCGCACAGATGGCGAGACTTCTACTAAAACTGAGACTAAGGGTTCAGATACAGGTCTAGCATATGTTTATGAAGATGGTCGTTTAAACTATACTCGTAAAGAAGCTGGCCGTAACGTTGTTGATCCTAGAGTTGCTCGTACTGATGAAAATTTAGCTAAGTCTGTTGCTGAAGTGTATGGACATAGAACATTCCTTACCGGTGATTCAGAAGTTGTAAACAACGCACAAGATGATACAGTTTTGGCTAACGCACCATTTACAGCAAAAGATGCTGAAGGTCGTTACACTGCAGGTTCTAAGTTAAGCTATGTTCAATATGGTCGAGTAACTTCTAAATTACACGCTGTAGAGCCGTCTCACTTAAAAGATGGTAAAAACATTGCTCAATACGGTACTAAAGTTGCAAGCTATGGTCAATATGGCGAGCAAGGTACTGAAGATAACTACTTCTACCGTGGCGTAAATAACACACCATATAGCGCAACTTTAGCAGCTGATCTTAAAAATGTTTACTTTGGTTCAGAAGCCGCTGGCGGTACTTTAAACTATCGTGGTCATGCTGTAACTTATAATCTAGATCGTGATTACCGACTTGCGGATAGTCTTCCAAATGCTTTAGGTGCAGACTATAAGTTAGTAAGTGGTACGCACGTAAATGCTAACATTGATTTAGCGACTAAAGCTGTAACCGGTAATCTTTATAATGTATGGCAAGAAGAAAACTCTCAACAAACAACTAAATACCACAATGTTGAGTTAGCAAAATTCTCTGGTACATTAGCTAATAATGGTAGCATCTCTGGTACTGCAACTAAATTTGACAACACTGCAGGTGTATTACAAGCAGGCTTATTTGGTGGTCGTGCAGAAGAATTAGGTGGTACCCTTGCAAGTACTGACACTACTAATAACTGGGGCGCAGCATTTGGTGCTAAAGTTCAAAATCAGCCTCATACGGTTGCACCAAGAACTCCAGATGTTCCAGCTTGGGGTGAAAGTACAGACCAACGTAACGTAAACAATCCAAATACTACAAGTAAGTAATTTGGTGTTTACTTTATAACTCAATAAATGAACAGCTCATCTCGGTGAGCTGTTTTTTCTCTCAGATAATACGGAAAGCAAGAGTATCATATGAAAAATACAAAGCTGTTATTTGTTTTAACAGCAATAGCAACATCAGTAGTGACTTATGCGGATAACCCAGCACCTGCTCTGATTAGAGATGGTTCACAAGTTGAAGATAGAAGTCCAAAGCTTTCTCAACAGAATCTAGATGAAGATTTGTTGAGAAAACAAAAGTTATCTGAACAATCTGTATCAGCAAAAAACGCGAAACAAAATAATGTTATTCGTTATACAGGAAGAGAACTACTTGATAGACCAGATATTTTAGAAAAGCTTTTTCTTGATGCTTTAGTTAACCCAAATAAAGCTGTGTTACCTACTTATATTAAACTCTATCAACAGGTGCCAAATAGAGATCAATCCTTGATTGATTGGGCAACAGCTATTTTAGAACGAGAGGAAAATTTAAATAAATCTATCACTTCTTACCGTAAATTGATTTCAAGCTTCCCTAATAATAATTTTATTCGTTATCAATTAGCTGAAACCCTATTTTATAATCAACAATATGAAGCAGCTAAAGATCAATTTCAAAGATTAAGAGCTACATCAGTACTCCCGCAGGATATCGCTGTCTTTGACCGTTTCCTCGATGTTATTAATAAAAAAGATGATTGGAATTTTTCGTTTGGAATGAGCTTTCTGAATGATAAAAACTTAGCAAATGCTGCAGAAGAAGGCACAAAAATGGAATTGCCTAATGGCAACACTGTTACATATAACTCACGGCGTCAAAAAGGTCAGGGGGTATCCTTGTGGTTAGGAGCCGATAAACGTTGGGGAATGGATGGTGGAAAATATTTAGCATTAGAGAGCAATGTATCTAACCATTATTATTGGAATAATAAGCGTTATAATGACTTTAATGCTCACCTAGGTTTAGGCGTTGGGTATTCTGATGCTAGATTTGATATTCAATTAACACCATATATAGATAAACGTTGGTATGGTGGTGGCTTGAATGGAAGTGATGCTCTAAAAGAATATTCAAATAGATATGGCGTTAGTATTTCATCTAGTTATTGGTTAAATCAAAGTTTTAAGTATTCAAATTATTATAACTATGGTTATGAAAAATATGATCGTGTAGTTGATAAGAAAAGTTATAACGGAGCGATTCATGCGTTAACTAATTCCATAATGTATTTGCCTAGTTCATCTCAATATTGGTCACTATCACTTGATTTATCTAAGAAATATGCAGCAGATAAAACAAATTCGTTTGACCGCATTGGTACGCGCTTAAGCTGGGGACAAGAATGGCCTTTAGGTATTTCTACTAATACATCCTTTGGTATTGCAAAAAGAAATTATAAAGAAGCGTCTTTCTTAGGAAAACAAAAGAATAATGAATATAATGCTTCCATCTCCATTTGGAATAAAAAAATTCATTATGCTGGGTTCACGCCGCGCTTAACGTGGATTTATACTAAAACGAACAGTAATATTTCTCTATATACATATGATAAAAATCAAATGGTTATAGAAGCGACGAGAACATTCTAAAAGATAAAGTTTGAATTATCAGAGTAGATTTGTTTGATCTGCACCTTACACATTGGCGCTGAGTCAAGCTGTGTAAGGTGCAGATTTTTTTATGCGTATTTTGTCTGCCGTAGGGCGTGGAATCTATTCTGAAGCTCAGAATGCTTCTTTTCGGCATCCAAAAAAGCGCCATATTCCAACGGCAATGAAGGTGGCGGCGAGGTAAACTGTGAGATAGCCAAAGGCATGCGCGAGGCGGAGGGAGACAAAGCCTGCTAGGTAGGCACCTAAGAGGGCGACGGAGAATTGCAATGCGCTGTCGAGCGTGGCGTAAGTTTGAGTGGATTTGTCCATAATCATGGCGAGCAAACACGGAACAAGTAATGCGTAAGTCATACTTAATAATAAGATTGGTACGGCGATAAGATAAGGAAAATCCGTGCCGACATATTCAAATAAAATAAATAAGCAGAAGGCAAAAATTTGGCTAAATAATATCCATTGGGTGACAGAAACCCGAGAATATTTTTTGAGTAATAGACCACTGAGCGGAGCAAAGGCGATAGCACAAAGGGGTTCGAATACTGAAAGTAATAGCCCAATGTGTTGGCTGCTCCAGCCCAAGGCATTTAGGCGCGGAATGAAACTACTGACCACCATGCCGCTAGGAATAAACACAAATAACAATAAAATCAACCAACGAAATGAAATATGCGGTTGTTGCCAAAAATAGAAAAAGCGTGTGAATAAAAAACGCAATGGCGGATTTTGCGGTTCAGCGGCAACTGTAGGCTCGGAATATAGGCTGATTTGCAGGATCAGCAGTAGTGCAAAAACACTGATTAAATCCACCGCACTTTGCCAGCCGTAATGATGATAAATCAGTAACACTAAACCGCCGCCAAGCATTTTACCCACGCGTCCTGCGATTACCTGAATGACACCGCCAAAGCCACGTTGCTCAAAAGGCAGGATGGCACAGGTCAATCCTAGCGTTGCGCAACCGAAAAATAGACTGCTTAGGTTCAATAGTACACACGCCACCATAAGCAGTGTAAAATCCCGTTGCGGTTGGATGAAATGCAACATGAATAAGGCAATAAAAATGATTAGCGAGGAAAGGCATAGCCAGCCGCGAAATTGCCCGATACGCTTGAGACGATAGCGTTCAATTAACGGCGAAACGATGAATTTCGCCATTTCCATCCCACCAAGCAAATAGAACCAACTAAGCTGTTTAAGATCGAACCCCATCTCTTTTAACATGGTGATGAGACCAATCATATAAAACGCCACTATGCAGAATTTAAAGCCGGCGGTCGTGGCAAGGATTGCCCAATCCTGCTTAGTGAGTGATGTTGCCTTGTTGGCATTGCCAAAACGCTGCATAACGTCCTTTTTGTTCTAAGAGTGTTTGATGCGTGCCTTGTTCGGCAATGTTGCCGTTTTCCAACACATAAATGCAATGCGCGCCCACAATGGTGGAAAGTCGGTGAGCGATAATCAACACGGTTTTGTCTTTAACCAGCTGATCCAACGCTTTTTGCACTGCCAGCTCATTGCGGGTATCCAACGATGCTGTCGGTTCATCTAAAATGAGAATCGGTGCATCTTTTAAAATCGCGCGGGCAATCGCAAGTCGTTGCTTTTCACCGCCGGAAAAATTACTCCCAATTTCATTAACTTGCGTTTGATACCCCTGTGGTAATGCCTGAATAAAATCGTGGCATTGGGCAAGTTTACAGGCGTGAATCACCTCTTCATCGGTGGCATTGGGTTTTGCCATTCGGATGTTATTTAATACACTGTCTTGGAATAAATACACGTCTTGAAACACCACAGAAATTAAGCGCATGAGCTGTTCTTGGCTAACATCCCGAATATCGATACCGCCGATCGTAATTTGCCCTGATTGTGGATCAGCATAACGCAATAACAAGCGGAGTAATGTTGTTTTACCACAACCGCTGGTGCCCACAAAAGCATTGAGGCTGTTAGGTTTTATGTCCAGATTAATGTCGTTTAGGATGGTTTTTTCAGCATTATAACCAAAGAGGACATGCTCATAGCGAATACGATAATCTGTGGGTAATCTGCTGCCATGATTTTCCGCCAATTCAGGCAATGCCATCAGTTTTTCAAATTTTTCACAGCTAATCACAAAAATTTCTAAGAGCGAAGACATTTGCACAAAGAAGTTCAATACATCTGAAATTCGCGCAATTAAAATCAGTACCGTGGCTAACAATACCCAATGGGCGCTACCGGAAATCACCCAAAATGTGCCAACAATTAATACGGCAATCAGGCTGAATTGAATGCTTGAGGTAATAATCAAATTCGGACGTTCGCCTTTTTTTGTGCCGATGCGTTGAATGTTTGCCACATCTTCAATCACACGGTTGAAAATATGTTGTTTGTTTTCTGTCTGCCCTGTTGATTTCAGAATTTCCAAGCCTTGCACAAACTCAATGGTTTCGCCTTTAAGTCGCTGATTAGCTTCTGCCAAAATACTAAATCCACGACGGAAAGCTTTTCTCCGCCATAAATAAAGTGGCACGATAAGCGGAAAAATAATGAAGATCAGCAGCCCAAAGCGGTAATCAAAGAAACAAAGACAAAGGGCGGCAGACACCGGTGTTACGATGCCGTAAATTAGAATACTGATTAAACTGAAAGCGTAATTCGTCGCTTCATTAATACTTTGGATGGCAACGGCACTGAGTTCGCCTGCACGAAATCCACTGAGGACGGCAAGAGATACGCGGCGGAGTTTTTCGCCCAGTTGACGTCTTAATTGATATGTCGCCAAAAATGAATCGCCTTTGGTGTCATAATATTCCGCCCAAATGCGGAAAAGGAGGCTGGCGACGAAAAGCACGCCACATAAAACACTCCAAAAAATGACCGCACTTTGTCCTGCTTCAGTTTGTTCTAATGCTAAAAGCAGCGGATACAGCAAGCCGATAGCCACGCCGAATAAAGTTGCAGACAGTGCCGCAAAAGCAAGACAGCGTAAGAATGCGCTTTGTTGCTGTTGGGCGGCGGCAAATAAGGCGTGATAAGTTTGCCACAGGCTTTTTACACGTTGAGTTTCGGGATTAAAGTAAGATTGCATAACATTCTCTAATGTATCGTCCAAGATTTTGCCTGTTGATATTCTGCCCAAAGGGTTTGATAGGCGACATTGGTTTGCAACAAGGCTTGGTGGTTGCCTTGAGCGATGATTTTGCCGTTCTCTAAATAAATAATTTGGTCGGCTTGGGTAATGCTAGACAGGCGATGCGCCACCATGATCACTGTTTTATTTTGCATCAGCGCATGAAATGCCTGCATTAAATCCGCCTCGTTTTTCGCATCGGAAAAAGCCGTGGGTTCGTCTAACAATAAAATCGGGCGATTTTGTAAAAAGGCTCGGGCTATACTGATACGTTGTTTTTGTCCGCCTGACAATAATTGTCCACGTTCACCCACTTTCGTTTGATATTGCTCCGGCAAGGTCATAATAAAGTCGTGAATACGGGCTTGTTTGGCGGCATTGATAATGGCTTCTTCCGCCACATTTTCTATGCCGTAAGCGATGTTTTCGGCAATAGAGCAAGAAAATAAGAAATTATCCTGAAATACGACCGAACAATATTTCATGAGTTGATCCTGTTCCATATGACGAATATCCGCACCACCTAAGGTGATTTTTCCGCTATCGACATCCCAAAAGCGCAACAGCAAATTGAGTAAGGTGGTTTTGCCGGAGCCTGAAGTGCCAATAATGGCTGTAAAACTATTTTGTGGCACAATAAAGTCAATATCTTGTAGCGTATTTTTGTCGGCAGCATAGCTGAAATTGACCTGTTCAAATTGAACAGCATATCCCTTCGGCGTTTGTAACGGCAAAAGTGCGGTGGCATTTTCCAGCGTTTTTATTTCGTTAATGCGTTCAATGGCGGCGCGGGAGCGTTCCAACAAATGAAACAGTCCCATGTACGGATGCATGGTTTCAATTAACCCGGCGGCTAACACTAAAAAGGCAAAAAAGCCAAAAGTGGAAAGCAGCGCAAACGAGTGTAAATACACGCCTAACACAATCAAAAACAACATAATCGGCATTGGCGTAAAGAGCGAACGGGCAAGACGTGTTGGTGCGCCCACTTTGGCTAAAAAAGCGAAGATAACCTGATTAAAATTTTCCAATGCGGTGCTAAAACGGCTGTACGAACTTTGTCCCGCATCAAAGGTGCGAATCGTGCTCATACCTTGAATATATTCAATAATCGCGCTATTGATTCGGCTCACGGCAGCACCGTAATCACGATAATTCAATCGACTTTTTTGCATTAAACGTTGCAGAATCGTAAACAACACGACAAGGAAAATCAGCACAGCCAATGCCATGGGCCAATTTAACCAAAACAATGCCGCCAACACGAAAATCGGTGTGGAATAAGCCTCCGCTTTAAGAGGGGGCGCATCGGCAACAAAGGTGTGCAATTCGTTTACGTCATCGCACAGCACTTTCGTTAAACCGCCTGAACCGATTTCATTGACTTTGCCTAACGATAATTGACTGATTTTTTTCGCAAGCTGTTGGCGTAGCATTTTTTCCAATTCAAAGGCCGCATAATGAGATTTGTCGTGCGCTTTAATTTTGCAGGTGTAATACAAAATAGAAATGGCAAGCAGCGCGAAAATCTGCCAATAAGGAAACGTAAGAGATTGGCTGACGGTGAACACAATGTGGATCATCAAAAGCCAAATCCCGATTTTTAAGCCTTGCGCGAAGGTTGCCAACCACATTGAGGCGCGTAATTGCGCGGCAACAGGTTGGCAAATTTGTTGGTGTTGCTGACTCATTGCTTAGAATCTTAACTCGGTGGATAGTCCAATTTGACGTTCCGGCTGACGAGTAATGTCGCCAGAGCGCGGTACGACTAAGATATCTTTGCGTGAGTTAAGCACGTTATCGGCATAAAGCGTGATTCTGGCATGCTTAAAGTCGTACGCTAAATAAACATCAAGTTGGTCATAATGCCCTACTTTACCATTGGCTAAGTTGTCGGCAGTGGAATAATAACTACTGTTATAGCTGTAATTGGTGCCAATTTCTAGGTGGTCAAGAAGACGATAATTGGCCCCCACTTTTCCACTAAAACTTGGTGCACGAGCGAGTTTATTCCCTTCAATGCCGCTGTTTGGATAACGTTTGATATCGGTTTTTAGCATCCCGATGCCCGCATTAAGTACCAGTTTCTCCGTGGTCTGCCATTCGGTATTGATTTCCGCACCATAGGTGGCGACTTTATCGGCATTGCGGATCACGATGGAATTTGGACCAAGGGTAAACGGTAACTGCATGTCTTTGTAGTCGTTATAGAATAGGTTGCTGTTAATGCGTAGGCGTTTATCTGCGGATGTCCAACGATGATAAAGTTCGTAGTTCCAGACATATTCCGCGTCATATTCATAGCTGGTGTACGGCACACCGAAAGTCACACCGGCACCGCCCGGGTTGTAACCTTTGCCTACTTTAAAGCCTAAGCGTTGATCATCGTTAATTTTCCATGCAATGTCTGCTTTTGGCAGGAAGACATTGTATTTTTTATCCCGATTGATGGAAAACATCGCACTTTTGCCTTTACGCTGATGATGTTCCTGTTCATAGCGGGCGGAAAGTGTGAATTCAAACGGAATATCAGGCGTGAAGGTAATTTCACCAAAGGCCGCCTTGGTTTTTGTTTTATCATTAAAATTTGTCGTAATCGGCGTGCGAGCAATGCGTCCATTAAGCATCGTAACACTTTCATCTTGTTTCGCATTGAAATAGAACAAACCGAATAACCCACGGTATTTTTCGTTTTCGTATTTTACAATGGGTTCAATTTGGAATTCATTGCCATCAACACGAGCCGGAACACCTCGACGATTTGGCGGCAATGCGGTGTTGAATGGTGAGGTCGTTTTTCTATCGTGAATAAAGTGGGTATAAACCAATTTATTTTCCCATTTCCAACGATCTGAGAGTTGATAGCCAATGTCCCAAATGGTGCTGGCAGAGCGAGTTTGGAATACCGGGCGTTCCGGCGTGTAACGTGGTGAATTAGGTTGTAATTCCGTTTCACTTTGTGGCGCTCGCGCGTTTAAATGATTGAACGTTAAACGGCTATAGAGGTCCGGCAAGGCAGACGGGGTCCACAGTAATTTGGCGCGGGTATTGGTGGCTTTAAACCAACGTGGGTTACCAACGGGATCATAATGCGGTAAATCCACAGCCGTTTCGCGTTGTTGATGATCTACGCTTAAACGAAACGCTAATTCGTCTTTCACCACAGGGCCTGAAATCAGGGCGGCTGTTTGTGCCAATCGATGATTTCCCATATTTAATTTCGCGGCACCTTCCCATTCTTGCGTTGGGTCATTGCTGGTCATGACCACTGCACCGGCAATGGCATTACGCCCTTGGGCATAGCTTTGCGCGCCACGATAAATTTCTACCTGTTTCATATCCCACAGGGATTTTGTACCGAATGCCAATTCGTTATAACTGGAGGTTCTGCCGTCAATTTGCATATTCAAACGTGGGCGCGAACCCGCAAAAAATGCCACCGCACCTACCGCTGGGCCGGATCCGTCAATGCCGCGCACAGTAGGTAAGTCATTGCCTAAGCCGGTGTCTAAAATATTCACATGACGTTTTAATAATTGGGTTGCAGACAGTAAATTGGCTTCTCGTTTGAGTTGTTCGGCGGTTACCACGGAGGTACTTGAACCGGTAGAGGATTGACTACGCTCGAATTTTTCACCGGTGACAGTGATTTCGTCTAGTACCGTGGTCTGATGACTTTCTTCGGCATGGCTAGAAACAGAATAGGCACTCATCAGGCAAAGGCTAATGAGGCTGAGTCGTGGGGATAACTTGTTCATGGGTTCTCCTAGGCTTTATTTTGGTTTAAAGTTTACACTTTTTACATTAACTGATTAATAATGTAAACCTAACACAATCACAATACGAAAGTAAATAAGAATTTTTCTCAAATTTGACATTTGACAATTAAAGGCTTTCGGCTATGTTATTGCCCTTTAAGGAGCGAACCATGAAAAAAGATATTTTTTTGAAACAGGTTGCCACTGAACTGTTTTATCAACAAGGCTGGAGATTAACGTCTGTCGCAGAAATTTGTCGGGCGGCAGGGGTAAGTCGAGTGACGTTTTATAAATATTTCCCCACCAAGCAAGATTTAGTGAAATGTATTTTCGAAGAACAAAAAAATAATATGCGGCAGGAATTTGACAGGCTGTTAGCCACAGAGGCAGATTTAGCCACGGTGATCCAGCAGATTTTGACGATGCAGCAAGAATCCATGACTACTCTGTATTCCACCGCCGTATTACATGATTTAAATCATGATCAAGATGAAACCTTACAGGCTTTTTTTCGGCAAATGGCACAGGAAAAATATCTCTATATGCACTATTTTTTCAGTACGTTACAACAACGCAAAAGCGTACGTGATGATTTTCCTGTGATTTTAATTGATGTGTTGATTCAAAAAATGGATGAAATGATTCACTCTTCCGTCTTACAACAACATTATGCCGGCAAAGAACAGCAACTCTTTAAAGATGTGTTACAGCTTTTTATGCATGGCATTGCTTATCAGAAAAATGCCACCTGATTCTTTGAGTAAAAACATTTCAAAAACAGACCGCACTTAGCATGGAAGATGACGGCATCAGGCATCGTTCGCCATGATTTCTGGTTATAACATATAAAAAACCGTTCTTTCCTTAAAAAATTGTCTTCTTTTTATAATGCACGAAAATCTTGTTTCGTTTTGAATTACATATGAATTGGCAATATATCTGGAACACATTACCACGTTTTATTGATGCGACTTGGATAACGTTGCAGCTTTCTTTTTGGGCGATTGTCCTTTCGTTGTTCATCGGTTTTTTCTGCGCCATTGTGACGACATATAAAGTGCGTATGCTCAACCCCATTGTGAAATTTTATATTGAACTTTCCCGCAACACGCCTTTGTTGATTCAGGTTTTTTTCCTGTATTTCGGCTTATCTAAGGTCGGTATCAAATTAGACGGCTTTACTTGTGCTGTGATTGGTCTTGCGTTTTTAGGGGGAAGTTATATGTCAGAAGCCATTCGAGGTGGTTTGGAGGCGATTCCCCGTGCTCAGTTGGAATCAGCGTTAAGTTTAGGGTTGACGCCGGCACAAGCCTTTCGTTATGTCTTATTCCCCCAAGCCTTTGCGGTTGCTGCACCGGCGATCGGCGCTAACAGTTTATTTTTAATGAAAGAAACCTCGGTGGTCAGCGCGATTGCCATTGCGGAGTTAATGTTTATGGCAAAAGAGATTATCGGTATGGATTACAAAACGAATGAAGCGCTCTTTTTATTAGTGGTGTTTTATTTGTTGATTTTATTGCCGGTGTCATTGTTTATCACTTACTTGGAACGTCGTACACGGAGAGCAAAATATGGGGCTTAATGTGTTATTTGAAGGGAGCAATTTTGAACGGTTGTTGGGTGGTCTCTGGGTAACAGCAAAAATTGCCTTTGTCTCCGTTTTCTTCGCCTGCATTCTCGGTATTCTTCTCGGCTTGTTGATGACAAGCAAAAATCGCCTGATTCGTGCTGTTTGCCGTTTTTATTTGGAATTTGTCCGCATTATTCCTTTGTTGGTCCTACTTTTTATTACCTATTTTGGCGTGGCGAAATGGTTCAATACGCATATTGATGGCGTTACCGTATGTATTTGGGTCTTCATTTTTTGGGGAACCGCAGAAATGGGAGATTTAGTGCGTGGTGCCTTGACGTCTATTGAAAAACATCAGACAGAATCTGCTTATGCCTTGGGTTTAACGCCATTACAAACGTTTCGTTATATTTTATTGCCACAAAGTTTAAAACGTGTCACACCAAGCGCCATTAACTTGTTTACACGCATGGTGAAAACCAGCTCGCTTGCTATGTTAATCGGTGTATTGGAAGTGATTAAAGTCGGGCAGCAGATTATTGAAACCTCTCTGTTTACGGAACCTTCCGCTGCCTTGTGGATTTATGGTGTGATTTTCTTGTTATATTTTGTGATTTGCTATCCGTTATCTTTATTTTCACGTTATTTAGAAACCTATTGGGAAAAATAGAAGGTGTATATGCCCTTATTAGAAATTAACGATTTAGTGAAATATTACGGCGACACCCTTGCCTTAAATGGAATTAATTTATCCGTTGAAAAAGGCGAAGTGGTGGTAATTTTAGGCCCATCCGGCTGCGGTAAAAGTACGCTCTTACGTTGTATTAACGGCTTAGAGGAGATAAAGAGCGGTCAATTAATTTTGCAAAATGAAGGCGTATTAGGCAAAGATTTGCCTTGGGTGAAGGCGCGACAACATATTGGCATGGTGTTCCAAAGCTATGAATTATTTCCGCATATGTCGGTGATTGACAATATTTTACTCGGACCACTCAAAGTGCAGAAACGCCAACGTGCCGAAGTGGAAGCGCAAGCCGATATGTTGTTGAAACGGGTCGGGTTGTTTGAACGTAAAAATGCCTATCCGCGCGAGTTATCGGGTGGACAGAAACAACGCATCGCCATCGTGCGTTCTTTGTGTATGAATCCCGACATTATGCTGTTTGACGAAGTTACCGCCGCACTTGACCCGGAAATGGTGCGCGAAGTGCTGGATGTGATTTTGGGCTTAGCGAAAGACGGCATGACCATGCTGATTGTGACCCATGAAATGTCCTTTGCCCGCCAAGTAGCGAACCGTATTGTGTTTATGGATAAAGGGCAAATCGTTGAACAGGCTTCGCCATCGGATTTCTTCACCAACCCGCAAACCGACCGTGCGAAAACCTTTCTTAACATTTTAAATTACGAACCAAGAGGAGTTAACTATGAACAAAACATTTAAAAAAGTGACCGCACTTTTCGCCACCGCATTATTGGCAATAGGCTTAACTGCCTGCAATGATAAAGAAGGCAAAACGGAATCGGCGACCTCGTCAACGATTGAGCAACTCAAACAAGCCGGCAAAGTGCGTATCGGCGTATTCAGCGACAAACCGCCATTCGGCTATGTGGACAGTCAAGGCAAAAGCCAAGGATTTGACGTGGAAATTGCCAAAGCCATCACCAAAGATTTATTGGGTGATGAAAATAAAGCGGAATATGTGTTAGTTGAAGCGGCTAACCGCGTGGAATATCTCACCTCCAATAAAGTAGACATTATCCTTGCCAACTTCACCGTCACGCCTGCCCGCGCAGAAGTGGTGGATTTCGCGAAACCTTACATGAAAGTGGCATTGGGTGTTGTGTCGAAAGATGGCGCAGTGATTACCGATGTGAACCAATTAAAAGGCAAAACCTTGTTAATCAATAAGGGCACTACCGCAGATGCGTATTTCACTAAAAATTATCCTGACATCAAATTGTTGAAATTTGAGCAAAATACCGAAACTTTCGAAGCTTTACGTGATGGTCGTGGTGATGCGCTTGCCCATGATAACACATTATTGTTCGCGTGGGCGAAAGAAAATCCGGGCTTTACAGTGGGCGTGAAAAATTTAGGTGATCAAGATTTCATTGCGCCAGCAGTGAGAAAAGGGGATACCGAATTGTTGAACTGGTTAAATGCTGAAATTGAAAAACTAGGTAAACAAGGCGTGTTAAAACAAGCCTACGAAAAAACCTTAAAGCCAATTTATGGCGATGCCATTACGGAAGCAGACGTCGTGGTCGAGTATAAATAACTAAACGCCTTCATGAAAACGCCCTGTTATGTGAAAACAGGGCGTTGTTGTTTGTTTAAGTGTAACAACCTTTTTGGGTATTCAAATTTTGGCGATTTAATTACAGTCATTTTTTATTCTGAATGCCCTTTTATTATGTTTATTTTTCCTTCTGCTAATTCATCCCAAATTCATCCAACACTGACCGCACTTCAGTCGCGCAACTACAACAGCATTTACGGTGTTAGGTGTTTTTTGCGGTTGTACTTGGTGAGCGATGATCTTCATACTACAACCAGGTGAGTAAGATTGATATATCGCTTGCCTTTTACCCTGCGCTTAATTTCTTTTACAATAACCCCGCTAATTACCTAACAGGAGGCATTTATTATGATGAACAGAAGACGTTTTATTCAAATCGGCGCGAGCAGTGTGCTGGCGCTTAGTTGTAACCGTATGGCGTTCGCGAAAAGCGATAACCAAGTCGATTTACGCATTATCGGTACCACCGATATTCATGGTTTCTTGACGGATTTTGACTATTACAAAGACGCGCCGACAGAGAAATTCGGTTTTACCCGTGCGGCAAGTTTGATTCGCCAGGCTCGTGCGGAAGTAAAAAACAGCGTGTTGGTGGATAACGGCGATTTGATTCAAGGCAACCCGATTGCCGATTATCAAGCGGCAGTGGGCTATAAAGAAGGTAAGCCAAACCCGGCGGTAGATTGCTTAAATGCCATGCATTATGAAGTAGGCACATTGGGTAACCACGAGTTTAACTACGGTTTGGATTATTTGGCTGATGCCATCAAACAGGCGAAGTTCCCGATTGTGAACGCCAACGTGGTGAAAGCAGGAACTGAGGAGCCTTATTACACGCCTTATGTGATTCAGGAAAAAACGGTGGTGGACAACAAAGGCAAGTCGTATAAGCTAAAAATCGGTTATATCGGTTTTGTACCGCCACAAATTATGGTGTGGGATAAAGCCAATTTAACGGGCAAAGTGGAAACCCGTGACATCGTAAAAAGTGCGCAAAAGTATGTACCGGAAATGAAGAAAAAAGGCGCGGATATTATCGTGGCGTTGGCGCATACCGGACCATCCGATGAGCCGTACCATGAAGGCGCAGAAAACTCTGCATTCTATCTTGCCGATGTGCCGCACATTGACGCGGTGATTTTCGGTCACTCCCACCGCTTGTTCCCGAATAAAGAATTTGCCAAATCACCAAATGCGGATATTACCAAAGGCACCGTAAAAGGCGTGCCGGAAAGCATGGCAGGTTACTGGGCGAACAATATCAGTGTCGTGGATTTAGTATTGAGCGAGCATAACGGCAAATGGATTGTCACTGACGGCAAAGCGGTATTGCGTCCGATTTATGATGCGGAAAACAAAAAGGCGTTGGCAGAAAATGACTCAGAAATTACCGCACTTTTAAAAGAAACTCATGAAGCGACCCGTAAATTCGTATCACAGCCGATTGGTAAAGCTACCGATAATATGTATAGCTATTTGGCATTGGTGCAAGATGACCCAACTATTCAAATTGTTAACCAAGCGCAAAAAGCCTATGTGGAAAAAGTCGCTCCAAGCGTACCGGCAATGGCGGGATTGCCGATTTTAAGTGCGGGTGCACCATTTAAAGCGGGCGGACGTAAAAATGATCCGACAGGCTACACTGAGGTGAACAAAGGCGAGTTAACGTTCCGCAATGCGGCAGATTTGTATTTGTATCCGAATACCTTGGTGGTGGTGAAAGTCAGCGGCGAACAGCTGAAAGAATGGTTGGAATGCAGTGCAGGGATGTTTAAACAAATCGATCCGGCAAGCGATAAACCACAATCTTTATTGGACTGGGAAGGCTTCCGCACCTATAACTTCGATGTGATCGACGGTGTCAATTATGAATACGATTTAACCCAACCGCCACGTTATGACGGCGAGTGCAAGTTAATCAATCCGGATGCCCACCGCGTGGTGAATCTGACTTACCAAGGCAAACCGGTAGATCCGAAAGCGGAATTCTTAATCGCGACCAATAACTACCGTGCTTACGGTAATAAATTCCCGGGCACCGGCGACAAGCACATTGTTTACGCGTCACCGGATGAAAACCGCCAAGTATTGGCGGATTACATCAAAGCCACCAGTGAAAAAGACGGTGCAGTGAACCCTAGCGCCGACAAAAACTGGCGTTTCGTGCCGATCAAAGGCAACGATAAATTAGATGTGCGCTTTGAAACGTCACCAAGCGAACAGGCGGCACAATTTATTAAAGAAAACGCGCAATACCCGATGAAACAGGTGGGTACTGATGAAGTGGGCTTTGCGGTGTATCAAATTGATTTGACGAAATAATCGAAATTAAACTTGATCATTATATAATTAAGTATATAATGAACTCGTTTGTTTAATGTTAAGATTGTCGTCATACTTAAACACAGGGCTAGTACAAACACTCCCCCACGTCTTTTTGAAAGATATTTGTACTAGCCATTTTTTTCTTCTTATTCCCCCTCAAAAGCTTTACTATTAAAGTCTTCTTTCTTCTTTTTAGAGATACATTTATGCATAATCTTGAGCTCGAAACACGACTGAATCAAAAATTAAATAGCCGATTGATTGCCGACTATTGCCCCAATGGGCTTCAAGTTGAAGGCAAACCGGAAATCCGAAAAATTATTACGGGAGTGACCGCTAGCCAAGCGCTAATTGACTATGCCATAGCACAAAACGCCGATGCCTTGCTGGTGCATCACGGCTATTTTTGGAAAAACGAAGATCCTTGTATTCGTGGCATGAAAGGTAATCGGATTCGTGCCTTATTAACTCATGGAATCAATTTATATGCGTACCACTTGCCTTTGGATGTTCACCCTGAATTAGGTAACAACGCACAACTTGCAGCGTTATTAGGCATTGAAAATTTGCAACCGTTAGAACAAGGGGCAACCAGCATTCCTATGTGGGGAAATTTAAAACATCCCTTAACAGGTGAACAATTTGCTGAACGCATTGCTCAAGTATTACATCGTCAGCCGTTAATTTGTGTGGAAAACGGACCGCACTTTATTCATAAAATTGGTCTCTGTACCGGTGGCGGACAGGGTTATATTGATCTCGCAGCGCAACAAGGCTGTGATGCCTTTATTACCGGTGAAGTGTCCGAGCAAACCATCCACAGTGCAAGAGAACAGGGCATCCATTTTTTTGCGGCTGGTCATCATGCGACCGAGCGGTATGGGGTCAAAGCCTTGGGAGAATGGTTAGCAAAAGAATACGGATTGGATGTTGAATTTAAGGATATGGATAATCCGGCGTAAAATATAGCGCTTTTAATAAGAAGGCAAGATAAAGGTAAGAGGCATTGGCGGAAGATCGTAGGAGTTGAACCTACCCGAGACTGCTGGCAGCCTCAACAGGATTTGAAGTCCTGCCGCTTCACCGGAAACGACGATCTTCCCTTTAAAAAATCGTGCGAACTTTAGCGTAAAAGCCGAGGTGTTTCAAGAGAAACGGTAAAAAATTTACTTTTGTTAGTGCGGGAAATAGTGCTTTAGATTATAATCGCAAGGATTTTTTGCTTTATTTTTATAGGATACATTTCATGGTAATGGAAAAACTACACGGAGCTTCAACCAGCTGGGCTTCTAAGTTTCTTTTTGGTTTTATTACTGTCACATTTGTTATCAGTTCGATGGCAGGCTATCTTTATACCCGCGTTGATAATTCTGCGGCAAAAGTCAATGGAGAAGAGATTTCACAGCACACGTTTCAAAATCAATATAATGCTGCCTCCCGTAATTTAAGCCCGCAAGATGCCGATTCGCCGGCGCAAATCACTCAGCTCAAAACACAAATTTTAGCTTCTTTAATTAACCAAGAATTATTACGCCAATATGCGAATGATCTTAAATTAGGTGTCAGTGACGACCGTGTTAAACAAGAGATCGTGACGACACCGTCTTTCCAAAATAACGGAAAATTTGACAATACCCTCTATCAGCAAATGCTACAAAGTAATGGCATTTCTGCTGAAACCTATGCCGGCTATGTACGAGAAGCATTGCGTTTAGAGCAGCTTCAAAATGCGTTGGCAGCCACAATGTTTAGCGTTCCGGTGCAACAGGAAGCATTGGAAAAATTATTTTTCCAACGTCGTCAAGTGCGTTTTGCGAAGTTATCGCTTTTGGATGAAATTGAGAAACAAAGCGTAACCGATGAGGAAATTCAAGCTTACTATGAGGCACATAAAGCGGAATTTACCCTTCCGGAACAGGTTAAGGTGCAATATCTTGACTTATCCGGTGCGAACATGGAAAAAAATATGAATGTGACTGATGTAGAAATTGCACAGTATTATCAAGATAATAAAGCGCAATTTACGACACAAGGTCAGCAACATTTAGCCCATATTCAAGTAAAAACTGAGCAACAAGCGCAGGATTTATATCATCAATTACAACAAGGGGCTGTCTTTGAGGAGTTAGCGAAAAATCACTCTATCGATCCAACCAGTTCAGAAAAGGGCGGTGATTTAAGTTGGGTAAGTGCGGGTGAATTTCCTGCCGTTTTTGAAGAGGCGGCAAATGCGTTAGAGGTTGGAAAATATAGTCAACCGATAAAAGTGGATGGCAATTACCATATTATTTTAGTGAAAGAACGCAAACCTGCGAAAGTGTTACCTTTAGACGAGGTGAAAGCCGAAATCGCGGCACAAATTCGTCAAAATTTAATGGGTAACCAATTCTTTTCTATTGAAAAACGCGTCGCGGATAAAGCTTTTGAAGATGCGTCTTCATTAAAAGCTGCAGCAGATGAGGCTGGCGTAAAAGTTCAGGAAACCGGCTATTTTTCTCGTAAGGATGTGCCGTCAGAATTAAATTATCCGAATGTCACTTCGGCAATTTTTGATTCTGATCTTTCTCAAGGCGGTAGCAATTCTGAGCCGATGAGTGTAGGTGAGCAACATTCTTTAGTGGTACGTGTGCTTGATCATAAACCGCAGTCCACCCGATCCTTGGAGGATATGAAGGGCGAAATTGCAGCAACATTAAAACACCAAAAAGCTGAAGCCATTGTGTTAGCGCAGGCGGATAAGTTTGTACAAGATTTGACGGCTGGGAAAGCCGTAGATGGATTAAATTTTGGTGAAGCACAAACATGGGTTTTTGCCGAAACGAAAGATCCTGTCCTTGGAGACGTTATTTTCTCAATGAAAAAAACGGCTGATGGCAGCGTGACTTATAAAGCCGCTAAAAACGCAGAAGGTGGCGTAGTGATTGTGGCATTGGATAACGTTGAGGACGGTAAGTTAACTGCATCAGAGAAAAAACAATTTGCAGCACAATTAGAACAAACCGATCGCATCAGTTTGCAAAATAGCCTATTAAATGCGCTACGTGCCAAAGCGAAAATTGAGATAAACGACTCGTTTATTAACCAAGAGCAATAATCAAGCGTAATGCCTATGATGTCATAGGCATTATTTTTGAGCTAAATTTAAGAAACTGTATGCTTTAATGTATTCATCGCGATTCTTTTCGAGGTGAACCGTTTAACATGAAGGAGATAAAAAATGAAATTAGTCGAAGTCAAACATCCATTGGTGAAACACAAATTGGGTTTAATGCGTGCTGCAGAAATTAACACGAAAAAATTCCGTGAATTGGCAACAGAAGTCGGCAGTCTATTAACTTATGAAGCGACATCCGATTTAGAAACGGAAAAAGTCATTATTGACGGTTGGTGCGGTCCGGTTGAGATTGACCAAATCAAAGGTAAAAAAGTCACTGTTGTACCGATTCTACGTGCAGGCCTTGGCATGATGGACGGTGTGTTAGAGCATGTTCCAAGTGCGCGTATCAGCGTTGTCGGTATGTACCGTAATGAAGAAACCCTTGAGCCGGTACCTTATTTCCAAAAATTAGCCAGCGATTTAGATGAACGTTTAGCTATCGTTGTTGACCCGATGCTAGCAACCGGTGGTTCCATGATTGCAACCATCGATTTGCTAAAACAAAAAGGGTGCAAACACATTAAAGTGTTAGTATTAGTTGCCGCACCGGAAGGTCTTGCTGCATTAGAAAAAGCGCATCCGGACATTGAATTATACACCGCGGCAATTGATGATCACTTAAACGAAAACGGTTATATCATTCCGGGTTTAGGTGATGCAGGCGATAAAATTTTCGGTACGAAATAATCCTAAACCGGAAATTTTATTAACAGGTTAGGCGGATTTTTATCCGCCTCTTTTGCGGCAAAAAGAAATGAAAATGTTTCGAAAAATAACCGCACTTTTAAGTTAATTCAGACAGAGAGTTGAAACTTACATGACACATACAACACAAGCTCCAATTACGGAGCAACAGAGTTCCGTTAAACAAGCATTTGTGGGTTTACAAATGCTATTCGTTGCCTTTGGCGCATTGGTTTTAGTACCGTTAATTACCGGATTAGATGCCAATACCGCCTTGCTTACCGCCGGTATCGGTACTTTATTATTCCAACTTTGCACCGGCAAACAAGTCCCAATCTTCTTGGCATCTTCTTTTGCTTTTATTGCGCCGATCCAATACGGTGTTGCTACCTGGGGGATTCCTGTCACCATGGGCGGTTTAGCCTGTGCTGGCTTGGTTTATTTGGCACTGAGTACTTTAGTTAAATTACGTGGTGCAGCGGCATTGGAACGCATTTTCCCTCCGGTGGTTGTCGGCCCCGTGATTATTATCATCGGTATGGGCTTAGCGCCGGTCGCTGTCGATATGGCACTCGGTAAAAATAGCGCTTACCAATACAATGATGCTGTTTTAGTGTCTATGGTCACCCTCATCACCACCTTGTGCGTGGCGGTCTTCTCCAAAGGGCTAATGAAACTTATCCCGATTATGTTCGGTATTGCGGTGGGATATATCCTATGTCTTTTCATGGGACTCATTAATTTCCAACCGGTTTTAGATGCGCCTTGGTTTAGTTTGCCAAACATCACCACACCGGAATTTAAATTAGAAGCCATTTTATATTTACTGCCAATTGCCATTGCACCCGCCGTGGAGCACGTAGGCGGCATTATGGCGATTAGTTCCGTCACCGGCAAAGACTTCATCAAAAAACCGGGCTTACATCGCACTTTGTTGGGTGATGGTATTGCAACCAGTGCCGCTTCCTTATTAGGCGGTCCACCAAATACAACCTATGCAGAAGTCACCGGTGCGGTCATGCTCACCCGTAATTTCAATCCCAATATCATGACTTGGGCGGCGGTCTGGGCAATTGCTATTTCCTTCTGTGGAAAAGTCGGTGCCTTTTTATCTACCATCCCAACCATTGTGATGGGCGGTATCATGATGTTAGTATTCGGTTCCATTGCCGTTGTCGGTATGAGCACCTTAATTCGCGCCAAAGTCGATGTCACCGAAGCGCGTAACCTTTGCATCATTGCTGTGGTGATGACGTTCGGTATCGGTAACATGTTCGTTGATGTAGGCGGCGTATCCTTAAAAGGGATCAGCCTTTGTGCCGTTGTTGCTATCATTTTGAACTTGGTATTACCAAAAGCAAAAAATGAAGCCGCATAAAACGCATTCTTAAGTCATTAGCGGAAAGTAAAAATATCCGCTAATGACTTTCTAATTTTAAAAATTTCGTTTATTCTTACCGCACTTTATTTCAGCATTTTCGGTATTTGATTTGAGCGAGCCACATTTCCAACTTCCTCTTCCCATTCATCAATTTGATAATGACACCCTGGAAAATTTCTACGCGGAAAACAATCAGCTTCTGCTCAGCTCGCTACAAAAAAACTTTTCTCATCTTAGCCAACCTTTTTTCTATCTTTGGGGGCAGCGTGGTTGTGGGAAAAGCCATCTATTAAAAGCCATTTGTCATCATTACTTAACGCATCAGCGACCGGCCTTATACGTGCCTTTGAATAAAGCACAATATTTCTCTCCGGCAGTACTGGAAAATCTAGAGCAACAAGAATTAGTATGTTTGGATGATTTACAAGAGGTGATAGGAAATCCGGATTGGGAGCTGGCCATTTTCGATTTAATCAATCGAATCCGAGAAACCGGAAAAACGCTTTTAGTAATCAGCGCGGATCAATCGCCGATCAATTTATCGGTCCATTTACCGGATTTGGCGTCTCGTCTCACATGGGGAGAGGTGTATCAATTAATGCCGTTAAATGATCAACAAAAAATCGCGGTCTTACAATTGGCCGCACATCAACGCGGCATTGAATTGCCTGACGAAACCGCTAATTTTCTCTTCAAACGTTTAGAACGGGATATGAAAACCTTATTTAATGCGTTAGAAAAACTCGATCAGGCCTCATTACAGGCGCAACGTAAACTAACGATTCCCTTCGTTAAAGAAATTTTATCTTTATAATTGCTGTTACAACCATCTGCGGGTACGTTGGCAGTACGCCATAAATGCATCACCAAAAATATTTCGTAAATTTTCCTCTTCCCGCTTAATTTGAAATTCGGTGATATACCACACAAATAGCATCACACCTAATATGGCTGACAACGAGCCAAGGTAAGCATTCCACGCCAATAAAACAAAGGCTAAGCCTAAATACATTGGATTACGACTGTATTGATAAATTCCATTCGTCACTAATTGTGAGGTTTTTTCGATTTTTAGTGGATCAATCGTGGTTTTAGCGAATAAAAATTGTAAGACGCTCGCCATGCCGATCACGCAACCCATTCCGCCAAGTACAATCACCAACCACAATGAAGATGGAAATTGCCAAACAGGTGGGAGCATTTTCATTAGCAAAGCACAGAAGACAAAAATTAATGGGGGTGGAATAGGGATTTTGCGTTGATTATTCGCCATGATATTCCTCATTGTTAAAAGAAAGGCTTGGTTTTCCCAAGCCTTAAAAACTATAAATTATTTAACCGCACTTGAATGAGTTGTAGCTCTAACGGAGTGGCATTTTGTTGGGCTTGTTGATAAGCGCTTTTCGCTGCCTCCTTATCTCCTTTTGCCAACTGAATATCGCCAACTAAGATATTTTTAGCACCATTCCAAGCCTGATCTTTCACTAATTTCAAACTTTCTAACGCAGGATCAAACTGCCCAAGCTGGAATTGCACCGCAGCCAAACGTAATGCACTCACAGAAGATAAAACATCATCCGTTGATTGCGCCACCGCCTGTTTTAACGCGTCTTCAGCCTGCGTAAAATCTTGTTTTTCAACAGCAATTTTGGCTTTATCTAACAAGGCTAACACCGCGTAGGCCGTTTTCTCATTATTTTTAATGAATTGAGCAAATTGCGCTTCTTGTGCTTGTGGATCTTTTTTATAGTTAAACAACACTTGCTCGTATTCAGCAGAAACATTGTGGATTTTTTGTAGCTGATAAGATTGCCAATAGTTCCAGCCGAATACGCCAACACAGGCAATCACAAAACAAGCAATAATAAACTTATAGTTTTCTTGCCACCACGCCTTAATCGCACTGAGTTCTTGTTCTTCTTCAATGGTATACGCCATGTTTTTTCCTTATTTGAATGTGTTTTGAATGTGATTGATGATGTCGGTTAATGCCACAACCGCTTGTTCGCTGTGTTGCAACAAGTTTTTTACTACCACTTGTTGGTTTTTCACTTCATCTTCGCCGATGACTAAGGCTAACTTCGCACCACTTTTATCGGCTCGTTTAAATTGTTTTTTGAAATTCCCGCCACTGCAGTGTAAAAGCGTACGTAAGTGCGGTAATTCTGAACGAAGTTTTTCCGCCAAATTAAAGGCTGCCACGGTAGTGCCTTCGCCTTGATAAACGATATAAACATCCACCGCACTTGGCAAGGTAATCTGTGTATTCACTTCCTGTACCAACAGGACCAAACGCTCCAAGCCCATAGCAAAGCCAACACCACTTGTGGCATGACCGCCTAGCTGTTCAACCAACCCATCGTAACGACCACCACCGCAGACGGTACCTTGCGCGCCTAAAGCGGAAGTCACCCATTCAAATACGGTTTTGTTGTAATAATCTAAGCCGCGCACCAATTTTTGATTGATTTCGTACTGAATGCCTAAACTATCCAGCAAGGCGCATAATTGCGCAAAATGTTCGCGGGAATCGTCATCAAGATAATCGTGTAATTTCGGTGCATCATTTAGCACTTCTTGAACACGTTGATCTTTACTGTCCAAAATCCGTAACGGATTGGTGGTTAAACGACGTTTGCTGTCTTCATCTAAAATATCAATGTGATTTTGTAAAAAATCGACTAAGGCTTGACGATAATTTTTACGCGCCTCTAATGAACCGATGGAGTTAAGTTGAAGCGTCACATGATCAAAAATGCCTAAATCCTTCCATAAACGGGCGGTTAAGGCGATAAGCTCCGCATCAATTTCCGGATTAGGAATCCCAAAAATCTCTACGCCCACTTGATGGAACTGACGATAACGACCTTTTTGCGGACGTTCATAACGGAACATCGGCCCCATATACCATAAACGTTGTTCTTGGTTGTACAACAAACCGTGCTCGATACCGGCGCGAACACAACCTGCCGTGCCTTCCGGACGCAAAGTCAAACTTTCTTCATCACGGTCATCAAACGTAAACATTTCTTTTTCCACCACATCGGTGACTTCACCGATAGCGCGGGCGAATAACGGCGTGCTTTCCACAATTGGCATACGGATTTCCGCGTAACCATACGCACTTAAAACCGACCGCACTTTATTCTCAACCCATTGCCATAGCGGGGTTTCTGTTGGTAAGCAATCGTTCATTCCACGAATTGCCTGAATAGTTTTTGCCACAATAACTTCCTGTGTTTATTAAAAATTAAAGAATACGATTTTTAGGATCTTGCTGCGCAACACGGGCGCGGATTTTTGCTTCTAATTGATTAATTAAATCGTCGTTATCAAAACGCTCTTTCTGACGTTCACCGTCAAGATAATAGCCGCTTTTCTTATTGCCCCCGGTGACACCTAAATCCGACACCAACGCTTCTCCCGGGCCATTAACGACACAGCCGATAATTGACACATCCATCGGCGTAATAATATCTTCTAAACGTTGTTCCAGTGCATTCACTGTGCCAATTACATCAAATTCTTGACGGGAACAGGTTGGGCAAGCAATAAAGTTAATGCCACGAGAACGAATACGCAGTGATTTTAAAATATCAAAACCGACTTTGATTTCTTCCACCGGATCGGCGGCTAAAGACACTCGTAGAGTGTCACCGATCCCTTCAGCCAATAACATCCCTAATCCGATGGCAGATTTCACTGCACCGGCACGCGCACCACCGGCTTCAGTAATGCCTAAATGCAAGGGCTGTTTAATGGCTTTCGCCAGTAAACGATAGGATTCCACCGCCAAATACACATCGGAGGCTTTAACGCTCACTTTAAATTGATCGAAGTTCAAACGATCTAAAATTTCAACATGGCGCAATGCCGATTCCAACAATGCCTGTGGCGTCGGTTCACCGTATTTTTCCTGAATGTCTTTTTCCAGTGAGCCGGCATTCACCCCAATACGAATGGGGATATTTTTATCTTTCGCGCAATCCACTACGGCGCGAATACGATCTTCACGTCCGATATTACCCGGATTGATGCGCAAGCAGTCCACACCATATTCGGCGACTTTCAACGCAATGCGATAATCAAAATGAATATCAGCGACTAATGGCACGTTCACTTGCTGTTTGATTAATTTGAACGCTTCCGCCGCTTCCATGGTTGGCACGGACACCCGTACAATATCGGCACCCACGCGCTCTAACGATTTGATTTGCGCGACCGTGGCTTCAACATCGGTCGTTCTTGTGTTGGTCATAGACTGTACCGCAATCGGTGCATCACCCCCGATGGGGACATTCCCCACATAAATTTTCGTGGATTCTCTACGCTGAATTTTTGGCTTTTCTAACATTGTTCGCCCATTATTGAGGTAATTTAAATTTCGCGACACGCCCATCCACTGTTAACGGGAAAGCTTCGCCTTTATATGTAATTTTCACGTTTGCCGGCGCACCGATAATTAAAGAATAAGGTTCCCCTTCGCTGAAATTGAGGACATCGCCTTGCTTATATTCTTTTTGCGCTAACACTTTTCGGTTCTTGTCTTTCACACTGATCCAGCAATTGCCGAGAACTTCAATGAATAAAGCATCTTTTGTTGCAGCCGCAGAAACACTTGAATTTTCCACCGCACTTTGTTGTTGCGGCTGTTGCGGTTGCTGCGCCGTGGTTGTCTCTGCAGTCGGTACCGGTTTGGTACCGGTGATTTTATCCATTTCCGCTTGTAATGCATTGGTTGGCACTGGTCGAACAGATTCATTCGCCGATGGCGTTGCTGGGGCGCTTATTGCTGGGCTGTTCGCAGTAGAACTTGTTGCGGTAATAACATCGGTAGCATCTTGCGGTTTGTCATTGGATACTGCAGCAGGCGTTGAAGTGGTTGCCATGGTTTGGGTGTAGGCGTTGACTAAATTATCACGCTCTTCATTGGCATGTTGATGATTTTCCCACCACCATATTCCTGTCATGCCGATCACGACAAGCACCACCAACGCAGTTAAATAACCGACCCAACGATGATGTGATGTGTATTGATTGACAGCATGTGTCGCTCTCGCATTTTTGCCTAAATCATTTTCTTGGTCATGACCAAAATGTACTAAATTTGTCCATTCAGATTCCGGAATGCGTAAAAATTTAGCATAGTTTCGCACATAACCTCGCATGAATGTCGCCGGAATGGCTGCATTCACAAATTGATTTTCTTCAAGACTTTTTAAGATTGATGGGCGTAATGCGATAGCTTCGGCGACCTCTTCCAAAGAAAGGTGTAATGCTTCTCGCGCGATACGAAATTTATCACCGAGTGTTATTTCAGGTGAATCGGTTTGGCATTCTTGTGTATTCATAAACGAAAGGTTTTTTTACTAAAATTTAACAGGTAAAGTTTAAGGTTGTCAGGCGTCTTTTGCAACTGTTATATAGCGTGATTCTGCGCCACGAGAGAATTTGTTAAGCATTTTGGGTGAAAAAATAAAGGCGGAAAATACGCTTAAAAAGAAGCGAATGAACAAGCAACAAAAACAGGGGAAAAATTCACCGCACTTTTTCGGTAATTTATCAGACTATTTTGTGAATTGAGCGAATTTCTTTGCACGTTCTGGTGCGATCTTCTCAAGTGCGGTCAGATTTTCTTGGTAAATTTTCTGATCTTTCGCAGATAAGGCGCAGAGTGCCAGATTTTCGTAAGTATCCGCTTGATGATAATACTGCGGGCTATTTAATGCCTGTGTGAATTGTTTATAGGCCGCCTGATATTCTCCTTGCGCACACAAAAACGCACCGAAATTATTCAAGACATCCCCTTGTGTATCATCCAATTTAATCGCCGTTAAATACGCTTGTTTAGCGTGTTCCACATCCCCTTGTTGTTGATAAAGATAGGCTAACGCAGCGTGTACCAAAGAGTATTTGGGGGCATAAGAAAGGGCTTTATCTAAATTTAATTTCGCTTGGCTGCCGTTTTGTTGTTGTAAATAACCTAATGCCAGTTCTACACGGGCTTTTGCCGCCGCCTGTTTATCAAAATCGGATGTGTCGGAATGGCTGACGCAGGCAGAAAGTAAAAAAGGAAAAATAAAGATCGCAAAACGGTAAAAGATAAACTGAATAGGGCGCATAATTTTTCCTCTCTTACTTATCAACTCATTGAACTTGAACGGCAATCGCCTCGCCAAAACGTTTTTTCTGTGCAGTACGTTTAGTCCGGTCAATGACATCGCCGGCTAATTGTCCGCAAGCAGCATCAATATCATCACCACGGGTTTTACGTACAATCACCGTTAAACCGTACTCCATCAAGGTTTTTTGGAAACGGTCAATACGCGTATTAGAGCTTTTCGCATAAGGGGCTTCCGGGAACGGATTCCATGGAATCAAATTGATTTTACATGGCGTATTTTTTAACACTTCTGCTAATTGATGGGCGTGTTCCACATGGTCATTTACATGATCCAACATGACATATTCGATGGTCACTTTGCCATGGTTGGCGTTGGAAACGCTTAAATAGCGATTCACCGAATCAATTAAGGTTTTGATATTATATTTTTTGTTTAGTGGCACGATTTCATCACGCAATTCATCGTTGGGTGCGTGCAAGGAAATCGCCAACGCCACATCGATCATTTTGCTTAAATTATCGAGCGCTGGCACCACACCGGACGTTGATAATGTCACGCGGCGTTTGGATAAACCGTAAGCGAAATCGTCCAGCATGATTTCCATCGCTGGCACCACATTCGCCACATTCAACAACGGCTCGCCCATGCCCATCATCACCACATTGGTAATCGGACGCACGCCTGTCACCCCAAAATTGCCGATGATTTTCGATGCACGCCACACTTGCCCAATAATTTCCGACACGGTTAGATTACGATTGAACCCTTGTTGCGCGGTAGAACAAAAGGTACAAGCCAACGCGCAACCAACCTGTGAAGAAACACACAAGGTGGCACGATCTGCTTCCGGAATATATACGGTTTCCACTTGCTGATCGCCGACCTGCATCGCCCATTTAATGGTGCCATCGGCAGAACGCTGTTCCACCGCCACTTCCGGCGCTTTAATTTCTGCCACGGACTTTAATTTTTCCCGTAACTTTTTATTTAAATTGGTCATATTGTCGAAATTGTCTTCACCAAAATGGTAAATCCATTTCACCAACTGATCTGCACGGAACGGTTTTTCACCTAATTCGGCAAAAAATTCACGCATTTGCGCACGGGTTAAATCCATTAAATTGACTTTTTTTGCCGGTTCGGCAACAGCTTGCGCTGATACTGTTTGTTCTGACATGGAGCCTCGTTATTACACATTACGGCGGATACCGAAATTTTTGGTTATATTTTAAACAATAGAAAAAATAAGGGTGCGATTGTACTGATTTCGGTTTCATTAATCTAGCGATTTTGTATGCACCGCACAAACGTTCAGAAAAATGACCGCACTTTTACGCGTGATCAAGCTAGGCATTATCAATAGCAAAAGAGATCACCTCTTTAATGTGTTCTGCGCCCATGGCAATCATCAATAAGCGATCCACACCTAATGCAACACCGGAACAATTCGGAATGCCTGCCTGCAAGGCGGATAATAAGCGCGTATCAATGGCGCGCACAGGTAACCCCATTTTTTCTCGTTGCAGATTATCTTGCTGAAAGCGTCTTAATTGTTCACGCGCGTCAGACAATTCGTGGAAACCGTTAGCGAGTTCCAATCCTTTATAGTAAAACTCAAAGCGTTCTGCCACGCGCAAATCTTCCGAACTGATTTGCGCTAAAGCCGCCTGACTTGCCGGAAAATGATACACCACGACAGGCGCTTCCTGCCCAATTTGCGGCTCTACGACTGCACTAAATAAAAATTGCAGCAAGGTGTCGCGACTTTCATTTTCTGCGCCCATTAACTGGTATTTTTTGGCTTTTTCCACCAATTCGGAGAGATCAGCTGATAACGGATCCAAGCCAACATATTGTTGGAAAGCAAATTGATAACTCATGCTTTCTGCCGGCGGACATTCCAAAATTTGTTGTAGCAAATCATCCACTTCGTTAATCAGGCGATACATATCAAAGTGCGGTCGATACCATTCCAGCATGGTAAATTCAGGGTTGTGTCGATTGCCTGCCTCTTCATTGCGGAACACTTTGCCGATTTGAAATATCGGACCGCTGCCTGCCGCCAGCAGGCGTTTCATGTGATATTCCGGACTGGTAGAAAGCCACAGAGTTTTCGACTGCTCACCAAAAGGTGAAATAAATTCTGTACTGAAGGTGGCGAGATGCACATCGGTCACCCCAAATTCGCTCAACACCGGCGTTTCCACTTCCAATAAACCACGATCGGTAAAAAATCGGCGAATTTCTTCAATTAATTTTGCGCGAGTTAGCAAATTTTTAATGGAGGCGCTAGGTTGCCATTGAGTTTGTTCAAACATCGGTATCCCTTTATTAAAGATAATTGCGAAAGCGTGATTGCGCATTTTAAAGCAAGTGAATCAAAATGCATAAACGAATCCTTTTTTTACCGCACTTTTATTGGTCTTTAGTTAAATCTTTGTTAATTACTTGTTATTTTAAAGACAAAAGATGAACAATTCGCGTCGTGCGTTAACTTTTTTGAGGTGGATCACAAAATTGTAACAAAGTTGAGAAAAAAGATTTTCATCATAAAAAATAATGGCAAAATGACCTTACCCTAACAGCGCCAAAGAGCTATTTGGTGTTTTTATTATTGTCATTTCTTTACTTGGAGGAATATCGTGCAAACTGTGAATGTTGATATCGCCATTGTTGGCGCCGGTGGCGGTGGTTTACGGGCGGCGATTGCTGCAGCGCAAGCTAATCCCAACCTTAAAATTGCGTTAGTCTCAAAAGTTTATCCAATGCGTAGCCACACGGTTGCGGCAGAAGGGGGGGCAGCGGCGGTCATTAAAGAGGAAGACTCTTATGACAAACACTTTCAGGACACCGTCGCAGGTGGTGACTGGCTTTGTGAACAAGACGTTGTCGAATATTTCGTGGAACACTCACCGGTAGAAATGACCCAGCTTGAACGTTGGGGGTGTCCTTGGAGTCGTAAGGCTGATGGTGACGTAAACGTACGCCGTTTCGGTGGCATGAAAATCGAACGCACTTGGTTCGCTGCCGATAAAACCGGTTTCCACTTATTGCATACGCTCTTCCAAACTTCTATTCAATACCCGCAAATTGTACGTTTCGATGAACACTTCGTTCTTGATATTTTAGTGGATGATGGTCATGCTCGCGGTATGGTTGCCATGAACATGATGGAAGGTTCTTTAGTTCAAATTAATGCTAATGCTGTTGTGATCGCCACAGGTGGTGGTTGCCGCGCTTTCCGTTTCAATACGAATGGTGGCATTGTAACCGGAGACGGTTTATCAATGGCGTATCGCCATGGTGTGCCATTGCGCGACATGGAATTCGTACAATATCACCCAACCGGCTTGCCGAATACCGGTATTTTAATGACCGAAGGTTGTCGTGGTGAGGGTGGTATTTTAGTCAATAAAGACGGCTATCGCTATTTACAAGACTACGGTTTGGGACCGGAAACGCCAATCGGTAAACCACAAAACAAATACATGGAATTAGGTCCGCGCGATAAAGTATCCCAAGCGTTCTGGCAAGAATGGCGCAAAGGCAATACCTTAAAAACTGCCAAAGGTGTGGATGTGGTGCATTTGGATTTACGTCATCTCGGTGAACAATATTTACATGAACGTTTACCATTCATTTGCGAACTCGCGAAAGCCTATGAAGGTGTGGATCCGGTGAAAGCGCCAATTCCTGTGCGTCCGGTCGTACACTACACCATGGGCGGTATCGAAGTGGACTTCAACAGCGAAACCCGAATTAAAGGCTTATTTGCCGTAGGTGAATGTGCTTCTTCCGGTTTACATGGTGCGAACCGTTTAGGTTCTAACTCCTTAGCCGAATTAGTGGTGTTAGGTCGCGTTGCCGGTGAATATGCGGCGCAACGTGCCGTCGAAGCCAAATCAGGCAACCAAAATGCGATTGATGCACAAGCGCAAGATGTCGTTAAACGCTTAAATGACTTATTCGCTCAAGAAGGCACGGAATCTTGGTCTGAAATTCGTGATGAAATGGGTCAAGCCATGGAAGAAGGCTGCGGCATCTATCGTACGCAAGAAAGTATGCAACAAGCCGTTGATAAAATTGCCGAACTCAAAGAACGTTATAAACGTATTCATGTTTCCGACCGTTCTAGCGTGTTTAATACCAACTTATTATACACCGTTGAATTGGGTTACATTTTGGACGTGGCGCAATCTATTGCGAACTCTGCGATTGAACGTAAAGAGTCTCGTGGTGCGCACCAACGTTTGGATTACACTGAACGTGATGATGTGAACTACTTGAAACATACCTTGGCGTTCTATAACGAAAACGGTGCACCACGCATTGAATACAGCCCGGTGAAAATCACGAAATCACAACCGGCAAAACGTGTTTACGGTGCAGAAGCAGAAGCAGCAGAAGCAGCCGCCAAAGCAAAAGAACAAGCTCAAGCGGGTAAGGAGTAAAATAATATGGCCGAACAATCAATCATGAACGTTGAAGTTCTACGTTATAACCCCGAAGTTGATAAGGAACCGCACTTAAAAACCTATCAAGTGCCTTATGACAGCCAAACATCCTTACTTGATGCGTTAGGTTACATTAAAGATAAGCTTGAACCGGAACTTTCTTATCGCTGGTCATGCCGTATGGCGATCTGTGGTTCTTGCGGCATGATGGTAAATAACATTCCAAAATTGGCATGTAAAACCTTCTTACGTGACTACAGTGGTCATATGCGTATTGAAGCCCTAGCAAACTTCCCGATTGAACGCGACTTGATCGTGGACTTAAGCCACTTCATCGAAAGCTTAGAAGCCATCAAACCTTATGTGATCGGTAACCAAGCGCCTGAGCTAGACGGTAAACCGCATCCATCGAAAGAATTAGCGAAAAGCCGTACTAAACAAACGCCGGCTCAATTGGAAAAATATCGCCAATTCTCGATGTGTATCAACTGTGGTTTATGTTATGCCGCCTGTCCGCAATTCGGCTTAAACCCTGAATTCGTTGGTCCAGCTGTATTAACCTTAGGTCATCGTTATAACTTAGATAACCGCGACCACGGCAAAGCAGAACGGATGAAAATCATGAATGGTGAAAATGGCGTTTGGTCTTGTACCTTCGTAGGTGCCTGTTCCGAAGTGTGTCCAAAACACGTGGGCCCGGCCACCGCCATTAACCAGGGCAAATTAGAAAGCGCCAAAGATTACCTCATTTCCATGCTTAAACCAAAGGCGTAAGGGGAAAGATTATGACAACAACAGTAAGTAAACGTAAAAAATACGTTCGTGAAATTACGCCGACTTGGTGGAAAAGTTGGGATTTCTACAAATTCTATATGCTACGTGAAGCCACAGCGGTGCCAACGGTTTGGTTCAGCTTAGTATTGCTTTATGGCGTGATTTGTTTAGGCAAAGCGGACGGATTTGTGATGAACTTCATTCCGTTCCTACAAAATCCAATTGTCGTGATTCTTAACATCATTTCATTAGCGGCTTTATTGCTCCATGCCGTCACCTTATTTGATATGACAGGTGAAGTGATGTCAGGTACTACCGGTTTGCCGGCAAAACTCATTAAAAATGCTTTACGTGGCGCGTTTGTCGCCGTTACCGTATTGGCTTTAGTGTTAGTCTTTATCTAGGGGGAAGTCATGGTTAATCAAAATCCAAAACGTTCAAACGAACCACCTGTCTGGTTAATGTTCAGTGCGGGTGGCATGGTAAGTGCTTTGGCTTTCCCAGTGTTAATTCTTATTCTCGGCTTCCTATTGCCTTTCGGTATCGTTAGTCCGGAGAATATCATTGCCTTTGCACATCATTGGTTGGGTAAATTAATTATTTTAGCTCTCACCATTTTTCCAATGTGGGGAGGGTTACACCGCGTTCATCACGGTATGCATGATATTAAAGTTCATGTACCGGCTGGCGGATTTATTTTCTACGGCTTGGCGACACTTTACAGCGTCATCGTGCTATTTGCCGTGTTCAACTTATAATGTCTCATCCTTAATAAAAAACTCCCGCCATCGGGAGTTTTTTGTTTCTACCTATTTTACAGCACTACATAAAGTCAAAGGCTATCTTGATTAAGTGAATGGGGGATAAAAGCGATCTGTCCAAATTTTGAAATTCAGATCAAAGTGCGGTCATTTTTAAATCTAAAATAGAGTAGTGTGTCAGTTTCTTTCTCTCCTTGTGTTTATTTCATCACTTTGAATATCTCACATTTACCTACTATTAGGTAATATATCGCCTTTTTAAATCCGATATAATTAGTCAGGTATTTTGCTTAAATCGTAAAATCTCAATGTGTCTGACACAAATTATTAAGTTATCAATATTTTATTTTCTCAAGGAGTGATCAAATGGGACAGTACAAAAAGTTCTGGTACCTGTTAGTCGCCGTATTAATAGGGGCATTCTCTATTCTCGGTTACTACGGATTTGAAATCTACCGTGAAGCGCCACCGATTCCAAAACAATATGTGACGGAAAAAGGCGAACCGGTGATTACACATGACGATATTTTACACGGGCAAACCGCATGGCAAACCACCGGTGGTATGCAATTAGGTTCCGTTTGGGGCCATGGCGCATATCAAGCACCGGACTGGACCGCCGACTGGTTACACCGCGAATTAACCAACTGGCTAGACATTGTTGCAAATCAAGAATACGGCAAAAACTTCGCCGATTTAAATGATGACCAACAAACTATCCTAAAAAACCGTTTAACCAAAGAATACCGCGGCAGTAAAGTTGATGAAAATGGCACCGTGGTGCTTTCCGCCAACCGTTTAGCGGCAATAGATAAAACGGCGCAATACTATATTTCTTTATATGGTGATGATCCCGCGAGCAAAGCAACGCGTGAACACTTCGCCATGAAAGACAATACCTTGCCTAGCTTAGAAGCCCGTCAAGATTTAGCAAAATTCTTCTTCTGGACAGCATGGACTGCCTCCGCAGAGCGCCCGAATACCCATGCCACTTACACTAACAACTGGCCACATGAGCCGTTAATCAATAACGTGCCGACACCGGAAAACGTCATTTGGTCTATCGCCAGTATCGTCTTCCTCATTGCCGGTATCGGTTTTGTGGTGTGGATTTGGTCATTTAAACGTCGTGAAGATGAAAAAGATCCTGTTGCACCGGAAGTTGACCCGCTAACCAAATTGCAATTAACGCCATCACAAAAAGCCTTAGGTAAATATTTGTTTACCGTACTTGCGCTTTTCTTCGTGCAAGTGAATTTAGGGGCGATTGTGGCACACTACACGGTTGAAGGTCAGGAATTCTATGGCTTGGATATTTCCCAATATCTTCCATATTCTTTAGTGCGTACCTGGCACATTCAAGCGGCATTATTCTGGATCGCCATGGCATTTTTGGCCGGTGGTTTATTCCTTGCACCGATTATCAACGGCGGGAAAGATCCGAAATACCAAAAACTTGGCGTCGATATTCTCTTCTGGGCATTGGTTGTCTTAGTCGTAGGCTCCTTCACTGGTAGCTATTTGGCCATCGCGCACATCATCCCTGAAGAATGGAGCTTCTTGTTCGGTCACCAAGGTTATGAATTCATCGACTTAGGTCGTTTCTGGCAAGCAGTGAAATTCGCCGGTATCTTGTTCTGGTTGGTATTAATGCTACGCGGCACCGTGAATGCGTTCAAACAACCGGGCGACAAAAACTTACTTGCCTTATTCTTCGCCTCTGTTATCGCTATCGGCTTATTCTATGGTCCGGCATTATTCTACGGCGAACACACACACTTATCCGTGATGGAATACTGGCGTTGGTGGGTAGTTCACCTATGGGTAGAAGGCTTCTTCGAAGTATTCTCTGTAGCGGCGCTCTCATTCATCTTCGTAAGTTTAGGGTTAGTTTCACGTCGTACTGCGACTGTGGCAACCATTACTGAAGCGGCATTATTCTTAATCGGCGGTATTCCTGGTACGTTCCACCACTTATACTTCGCCGGTGCAACCACACCAATTATCGCAGTAGGTGCGTCATTCTCAGCACTTGAAGTGGTTCCATTAGTGTTATTAGGTCATGAAGCTTGGGAACACTGGGCAATGCAACAAAAAACACCTTGGATGGAACGCTTAAAATGGCCTCTTTACTGCTTCGTTGCAGTGGCATTCTGGAACATGTTAGGTGCAGGTGTATTTGGTTTCTTAATCAACCCACCAATTTCGCTTTACTATATCCAAGGCTTGAACACTACAGCTGTTCATGCACACGCTGCATTGTTCGGGGTATATGGTTTCTTGGCATTAGGTTTCGTGTTCTTAATCGCACGTTACTTACGTCCAAACACACCATTCAACGACAAATTGATGAAATGGGGCTTTTGGTTGCTTAACAGCGGGTTGGTCTTAATGATCGTCTCCAGCCTATTACCAATCGGTATCATTCAAGGTTACGCGAGTATCTCTGAAGGTTTATGGTATGCTCGTAGCGAAGAATTCATGCAACAACCGTTATTCGACACCTTGCGTTGGGTACGTTTAGTCGGTGACGTCGTATTCATCTTTGGTGCGCTTGCATTCTTCTGGCAAATTTTCACCATGGTTTTCTTTAAACCAAAACGCATTGCTAACTAATCAACAAAACGAAAGTTTGGCAATAAACAAAGACCGATAGTTTTCACGCTATCGGTCTTTTATTTACCCCCTCGTAGCGTGCAACGTGTTGCACGAATGATTAACCTCGATGTGTAATTCGTGATTTCGTATATAGCGTGCAACTTGTTGCACGACCAAGCCACGCACGGAACGAAATAAAGTGCGGTGATTTTGGCGTGTATTTTTTCAAATAACGTATTATCAACCGTCAAGCGCGTTATTCATTTCGTGCAACAAGTTGCACGCTACAATTTATGATTTTCTGGTAGCGTGCATCTTGATGCACGACCAAGCCGCGCACAGAACGAAATAAAGTGCGGTGATTTTTGCGAGTGTTTTTTCAACCAACGTATTATCAACCGTCAAGAGTGTTGTTCATTTCGTGCAACACGTTGCACGCTACGATTCAACTAATAAACAAAGACCGAGAGTTTTTACGCTATCGGTCTTTTGTTATCGAGGAAATACGGTCAAAAACGACCGCACTTTCATTAAAGATTCCGCAATTTATTAGAATAGAGTACGAGGCAAAGCGCAATCACCATAATCAAAATTGCCCCGGCAAATAAGATGGTATCAACGGAGCTTTCATGGTTGACGATAATCAAGCGCAACATCGCTGTTATCCCAGCGTAAATAAAATAGCGCAGTGGGAAATGATAGCCGCTTTTAAAATATTGCACGATTAAGCCGATAAATCCGAAATACAGGAAAAACATAACCGCTCGTTCCGCAACGTCATAAGGCACTACGCTGGAGGTGTTTAACACCATCATCGCCAGTGAATACGTGATTTTAGCCAGCGCGATGATCAACACCACAGCTAAGGCAATTAATGCACTGCTGAGCACGATTTTGAGGATACCGGTAACAACTTTAGGTAATTTTTCTAAGGATTGAGATTCTTCCATAATAGACTTCCTAATGAAATGAGGTGAGTAAAAACGTCGCATTCTAATGCAAGATGAAGAGAGGGTAAATAGTGTTGTAAAGGCTTCCTAAAAATAAACCTGTCTCCTTTCGTTTACGCTGCGTGAAAAGCGCACTACAATAATCGTTTAATCTCCCTTCTTTTTTTAAGGAATCTCATGCGCTACATTCTCATCGCATTATTTTTATGGAGCAGTTCTTTTGTCGCCGGTAAATACACCTACACCATGTTGGATCCGGTGTTGATGGTGCAATTGCGTTTGTTGATTGCCACCATAATTGTGCTGCCGATGTTTATGCGTGTTTGGAAGCGCATTCCTAAAGGCTTACGTCCGCAAGTGTGGTGGTTGGGATTATTAAATTATCCGGTGATCTTTCTATTGCAATTTATTGGTTTAAGCCACACTTCGGCATCCAGTGCTTCAACGATGTTAGGGTTAGAGCCCTTCTTGGTGGTGCTGATCGGGCATTTTTTCTTTGGCGACAAAGCCCAAACCCATCACTGGATCTTTGGTTTAGTGGCGTTTCTTGGGGTCGCCTTGTTAATTTATGGCGGTGAAGAAACGGGCAATATCAGCCTGTTTGGCTGTAGTTTAGTGCTGATTGCCGGCGTTGTTTTTGCTTCGTGTTTGCGTTGGACGCAAAAAGTCATCGTGCAACTCACGGCGCAAGTTTATACCACCAGTAGCATTGTGTTTGGCACGATAACTTGCCTTCCTTTCACCCTTTGGCTGACGGAAAGCTGGCAAATTCATTGGAATTGGCAAGGCATCGCAGGGTTACTTTATATTGGCGTTGGTTGTAGCTGGTTGGCGTATTATTTATGGAATAAGGGAATTAATAGCGTCGATTCTAATTTAGCAGGCATTTTGGTTTCACTCGAACCGGTATTTGCGATTTTGTTGGCGGTATTACTGTTAGGCGAGCATATTAGCCCACTGTCTTGGTTGGGGATTTTGGCGGTTATTGCAACCACATTAATTTCCAGTGTGTATCCGCGTTTAATTCGGCGAGCGAGTTAAAAACGCGGTAAAAATAAACCGCACTTGAGCGTCTCTTCAAAGTGCGGTTTGTTTTTGCGTATTTTTAAGCGATTCTGCCTAGAGGGCATTAGTATTTGACGACATGGCCGTAGCCTTCAAGAATGGCTTTTATGTGTTCAAGCGATTCTTTTGTTGGGGGTTTTACGTCTTCCAATTCATATTTTTCGCCCATTGCTGCCCATTTATGTGCGCCAAGGCGGTGATAAGGAAGGAGTTCTACTTTTTCAATGTTTGTCATACCTTCGATAAATTGACCGAGTAAATGTACGTCATGGTCAGAATCTGTATAGCCCGGTACGACCACGTAGCGAATCCAAACCGGTTGGTTACGTTTTTGCAAATATTTGGCAAATTCAAGCGTGCGTTTGTTCGGTACGCCAATAAGATTTTGATGCACTTGATCGTTGAGTTCTTTCAAATCAAGCAAAACCAGATCCGTCACATCAATGAGTTCATCAATCACATGATCATAATGACGCACAAAACCGTTGGTATCCAAGCAGGTGCTGATGCCTTCTTTTTTACAGGCTTGGAACCAATCACGCACGAACTCTGCTTGCAAAATCGCTTCACCGCCGGAAGCTGTTACACCACCGCCTGACGCATTCATAAAATGACGATAGCTGACCACTTCTTTCATCAGTTCTTCCACCGTAACTTCTTTGCCACCATGGACATCCCAAGTATCGCGGTTGTGGCAATACTTACAGCGCATTAAACAGCCTTGTAAAAACAGAATAAAACGAATTCCCGGACCGTCAACGGTGCCACAGGATTCATAAGAGTGGATTCTTCCTACAACTGACATGTATTCCTCAATAAATCGTCACGTTATTCGTTAAAAGTGCGGCCGTTTTTGTAAATGTTTTTAATGACCTAGTAATGTTTACAAAATTGGGATATCCCTAAAAAAATCAGACCGCTTACCTTACGGCAAGCGGCTGAAATATTAACACAGTTTTATCACTAAATTACATGGATTGTGTAAATGTACGGGTGATAACGTCTTGTTGTTGTTCTTTGGTTAACGAGTTAAAACGTACAGCATAACCGGAAACGCGGATGGTTAATTGCGGATATTTTTCCGGATTTTCCATCGCATCTAACAACATCTCGCGGTTCATCACGTTAACGTTCAAGTGTTGACCACCTTCCACTTCCGCTTCGTGGTGGAAGTAACCGTCCATTAAACCGGCAAGATTACGTTTTTGTGCTTCGTATTCCTTACCTAACGCATTTGGCACGATAGAGAAGGTATAAGAAATACCGTCTTTCGCGTAAGCAAACGGTAATTTAGCCACAGACGTTAAAGACGCTACTGCACCTTTTTGGTCACGACCGTGCATTGGGTTTGCACCCGGTCCAAATGGCGCTCCTGCACGACGACCGTCCGGCGTATTACCTGTTTTCTTACCATATACCACGTTAGAAGTGATAGTAAGCACAGATTGTGTCGGAGTTGCGTTGCGATAAGTTTTGTGCGTTTGAATTTTTTTCATGAAACGTTCAACTAAGTCGCATGCGATATCATCTACACGAGCATCGTTGTTACCAAATTGCGGATATTCACCTTCGATTTCAAAGTCAATAGCGACATTAGATGCCACAACCTTGCCCTCTTTATCTTTGATATCGCCACGAATTGGTTTGACTTTCGCGTATTTGATTGCGGCTAAAGAGTCGGCAGCAACGGAAAGTCCTGCGATACCGCAAGCCATAGTGCGGTAAACATCACGATCATGGAATGCCATTAATGCGGCTTCATAAGCATATTTGTCATGCATGAAGTGGATGATGTTCAAGGCGGTCACATATTGTGTTGCCAACCAATCCATGAAGCTGTCCATGCGGGTCATTACGGTGTCGAAATCAAGCACTTCATCTTTGATTGGCTCGGTTTTCGGACCGACTTGCATACCGTTTTTCTCATCGATACCGCCGTTGATTGCGTATAACAAGGTTTTTGCCAAGTTCGCACGGGCACCGAAGAATTGCATTTGTTTACCCACTACCATTGGGGATACGCAACAAGCAATCGCATAGTCATCGCTGTTGAAATCCGGACGCATTAAGTCATCGTTTTCATACTGTACGGAGGAAGTATCAATAGACACTTTGGCACAGAAACGTTTGAAGGCTTCAGGTAATTTTTCAGACCAAAGAATGGTTAAGTTAGGTTCCGGAGACGGACCCATAGTGTAAAGGGTATGTAAAATACGGAAGCTGTTTTTGGTCACTAATGTACGACCGTCTAAGCCCATACCGCCTAGGGTTTCGGTTGCCCACATTGGGTCACCGGAGAACAATTGATCGTATTCAGGTGTACGTAAGAAACGCACCATACGCAGTTTCATGACTAAGTGGTCGATTAATTCTTGTGCTTCTTGTTCGGTAATTTTGCCATTTTTCAAATCACGTTCGATATAAATATCTAAGAAGGAAGAAATACGACCGAAAGACATTGCCGCACCGTTTTGTGATTTCACCGCGGCTAAGTAAGCAAAGTAAGTCCATTGAACCGCTTCTTGTGCGTTAGTCGCCGGGTTAGAAATATCGAAACCATAAGAGGCAGCCATTTCTTTCATTTTGCCTAATGCACGATGTTGTTCAGCAATTTCTTCACGCAACTGAATAGTCGCTTGAATGTCTTCACCCCGTTCTAATCTTGCTTGGAGTGAGTCGAATTGTTTTTTCTTATCGGCCATTAAATAGTCGATACCGTAAACGGCTAAACGACGATAGTCACCGATAATACGACCACGACCGTAAGCATCCGGCAAACCGGTTAACACGCCTGATTTACGGCAACGAAGGATATCCGGTGTATATACATCAAATACGCCTTGGTTATGGGTTTTACGATATTCAGTGAAAATATGTTCTACTTCAGGATCTAATTGACGGCCATAAACTTCACAAGACCCTTTAACCATTTTGATACCGCCGTATGGCATAATGGCACGTTTTAATGGAGCATCAGTTTGAAGACCAACGATTTTTTCTAATTCTTTGTTGATATAGCCAGGTTTGTGAGAAGTGATGGTTGATGGGTTGTCTGTGTCAAAATCTAACGGCTCGTGCGTTTTGTTTTCGATTTTGATGCCTTCCATGACTTTATCCCACAACGCAGTTGTTGCAGGGGTTGCATCAGCTAAGAAAGATTCATCACCTTCATACGGTGTATAGTTTTTTTGGATAAAGTCACGCACGTTGACTTCATTTTGCCAATCACCACCGACAAAACCTTCCCAAGCCTTTTGTTGAGCTTCTGTTAATTGAGTCATAACATTCCTCTTTTAGATTATTGATAAAAATAAACCTGTTTAGGAGGGAAACGAACGACTTAGGTTTCCTTCCTTTTGTGAACCGATTAATGAGGTTGGTTGATTGACCATAAGGCCAATCCAATACAACAACCACCGCCAACAATGTTCCCCAATGTCACCGGAATCAAATTTTTCACGATAAAATGATAAAGATTTAAATCTGTGAACTGCTGAGAATCCATATTAATGGCTTGCCAAAATTCCGGGACGCTAAAGTGCGCAGTAACGATACCCATTGGGATCATAAACATATTCGCCACACTGTGCTCGAATCCTGACGCAACAAACAAAGCAATCGGTAAAATCATAATAAATGCTTTATCTGTTAATGTTTTTCCTGCGTAGCTCATCCAAATGGCAATACACACCATTACATTACACAATATCCCCAAACAAAAAGCTTCAAACCATGTGTGGTGAATTTTATGTTGAGCGGTCGCTAAAATGGTGAGTCCCCACTGCCCATTGGCAGCCATTGTCTGACCTGCAAACCAAATAAGAAAAACAATAAAAAGTGCGCCGACAAAATTGCCGAAATAAACCACAATCCAATTTCGCAGCATTTGAAAAGTATTAATTCGTCCGCTTGCACGGGCGACAGTTGTCATGGTTGATGAGGTGAATAATTCAGAGCCGCAAACCACGACCATAATCACGCCAAGAGAGAATACAATTCCGCCGACCAGTTTGGTTAACCCCCACGAAGCACCAACATTTCCTGTTTGTGTTGTGGTGTAAAAAACAAACGCTAAAGCAATAAACGCGCCCGCCGGAATGGCAGAGAAAAAGGATAAAATCTGTTTCTTAGTGGCCTTATAAACGCCGACATCTTCGCCAATTTGGCTCATTCCCGCCGGAGAGACCATACACGTTGTTTTGGACGTTTCGGTATTCATTTCAGAATTCCCTTTCATTATTTGACCCCTAAATATCGCCGTTCACAACGCTGTATTACAAGAAAAGACCTAGAAACTTAAAAAAATTTGAAAATTTATAATTTTTGTTAATTATATTTTCTTTTCCCCGTAAAGTAAAAATATTTCTCCTTTTTAATGCAAAAATATTGTTCTTTGTCAATAATTAGATCGGTGTAATAAAAAACCTTTCTCGACAACATCAAAGATGGCCTGATAAATTGCTATTTTAGCGGTTTTCTGTTAAAAAGTGCGGTCACAAAACGCAATATTTTTTAAGGAGAAAATCATGGCAGCAGAAACCATTTTCAGCAAAATTATCCGCAAAGAAATTCCTGCGAATATCGTGTATCAAGATGAACTTGTCACCGCATTTCGCGATATTGCACCGCAAGCAAAAACCCATATTTTAATCATTCCAAACAAGCTCATTCCAACTGTAAACGATGTGACCGAACAAGATGAAGTGACCTTAGGTCGTCTGTTCACGGTTGCCGCTAAACTTGCTGCACAAGAAGGCATTGCGCAAGACGGTTATCGTTTGATTGTCAACTGCAACAAACACGGCGGACAAGAAGTGTTCCATTTACATATGCATCTCGTTGGCGGTGAGCCTTTAGGAAAAATGTTGGATAAATAATGAAAAAGTCTATTTCCCTTTTTTTTGCGACCGCACTTTTAGCGGGATGTAGCGCAAAGGTGCCAACCTTATTAAATACGCAAAGCCCGATTTTAAACATTGAAGCCCCAGCAGCAGAAAGGCTGGAAGCGGGCGTGGAGAGCGACAGTGCGTGGATCAAAAATAAAACCGAACAGCCGGTCAACTTGGCTTATCGCTTGTTTTGGTATGACAAACACGGGGTGACCGTGACGGCTGAAGAGCCTGCTATTTGGCATAGGTTGGCATTGCAACCGCTACAAAAACAACCGCTCACATTGGCTCGACCAACGGCGGATAGCGTCAATTACCGCTTATATCTTCGCTTGAACTAAAATGTCTACACTATTTATTGACTTAGCCGGTTACGAGCTGGAACAAGAAGAAATTGAATTATTGGAACACCCGCTCGTGGCGGGATTGATCCTCTTTACGCGTAATTTTCACGACCGTGCGCAATTACAAACATTGATTCAATCTGTGCGACAAAAGGTGAAAAAGCCCTTGTTGATTACAGTGGATCAAGAAGGTGGCAGAGTACAGCGTTTTCGTGACGGCTTCACCCAACTTCCTGCAATGCAGGCATTTTCCGCACTGATTGAAGATCCTATTGAACAACGGAAGATGGCATTTGAAGCCGGCTGGCAAATGGCGGCAGAAATGACCGCACTTGATATCGATTTGAGTTTTGCACCGGTGTTGGATCTAGGACACCAATGCAAAGCCATCGGCGATCGCAGTTTTGGTTGCGAAGTAAAAAGTGCGGTGGATTTAGCCGGCAATTTTATTCGCGGTATGCACCAAGCCGGCATGGCGGCAACGGGAAAACACTTTCCGGGGCATGGCCATGTGATTGCTGATTCTCATTTAGAGACACCTTATGACGATCGTAGTCAGGAAACTATTTTCAGTCAGGATATTCAGCCGTTCCAGCAACTTATCGAACAAAATCTGCTACAAGCCATTATGCCGGCCCATGTGATTTATTCGCAATGTGACAACCAACCGGCGAGTGGCTCTAAATATTGGTTACAAGACATTTTGCGTGTTCAACTGAATTTCAACGGTGCCATTTTCTCTGATGATCTCGGCATGAAAGGGGCGGGATTCATGGGGGATTTTGTGGCGCGTAGCGAACAAGCCTTAAATGCCGGTTGTGATCTGTTGTTGCTTTGTAATGAACGGGACGGGGTGATTCAAGTGTTGGATAACCTAAAACTCTTAGAAAAACAATCGTGCTTCTTGTTGCAGCAACAACGCTTACAAAGTCTCTTCAAACGTAAAAAACTGACTTGGTCGGAACTGGAACGCGCGCCCCGTTGGTTGGAAAATCGTCAAAAACTGACCGCACTTCAACAGCAATGGCTGGCAGCGAAAAATTAATATGATGCAATGTGAACATTATCAACGAGGCGATTGTCGTTCTTGTCAATGGTTGGAATTGCCCTATGCCGCTCAACTGGAACAGAAAACAGCACACTTGCAACAGCAGTTGCAGGGGTTAGAAACGTCTCATTTGATTTGGTTTGCCCCCTTTCAATCAGCCCAAGAAGGGTTTCGCAACAAAGCCAAAATGGTTGTCAGTGGCGCAGTTGAACGCCCCATTTTGGGGATTCTACCGGATCTGCGAGATCCGCAAAGTGCGGTGGATTTATGCGATTGCCCACTTTATCCACAACGTTTTCAAGCTATCTTTCCTCTTCTTAAAGATTTCATCGCACGCGCAGGCCTTGTGCCGTACAACGTAGCAAAACAAAAAGGCGAATTGAAACATCTTTTATTGACAGAAAGCCAACACAGCCACCAACTCATGTTGCGCTTTGTGTTACGTTCGGAAGCCAAATTGCCGTTGATTCAACGGGAACTGGCGGGATTACGTCAAAAATTGCCGCAACTTGCTGTCATTAGCGTCAATATCCAACCGCAAAATGCCGCGATTCTCGAGGGAGAAAAAGAGATTTTCCTGACGGAGCAACACACGTTGCCTGAGACTTTTAATGGCATTCCACTTTTTATTCGCCCGCAGGGGTTCTTTCAAACCAACCCGCAGGTTGCTGAAGGGTTATACGGCACGGCACAACAATGGATAAAAGACCTGCCTATTCGTCAACTTTGGGATTTATTCTGTGGTGTGGGCGGTTTCGGGCTACATTGCTTGAAAGCGTTGCAAATGCAGAACCCGGAACAACCAATTCACCTCACCGGCATTGAAATTTCCGCCTCAGCTATCGCCGCCGCGAAATTATCGGCACAGCAACTCGGATTGGACAAGCAAGTTCATTTTCAGTCGTTAGATGCGGCAAATTTTGCCTTGGCTCAAGCAGACAAACCGGATTTGGTCATTGTTAACCCGCCCCGTCGTGGTATAGGCAAGACACTCGCCGAATTTCTCAATGAAATGCGACCGCACTTTATTTTGTATTCCAGCTGTAACGCCGAAACCATGGGTAAAGACTTGCGATCTTTGACCCATTATCAACTGGAAAAAATTCAACTGTTCGATATGTTTCCACATACCGCGCATTATGAAGTGTTGGTGTTGTTGCGATTAGCCGTGTGAGGCCGAATTTTTATTTTCAGCGAGCAAGCGTTGGATGAGTTTTGTATTTGCCGGCGGAAATTGTTCCATATCCAATTCCTCTTGTTCCAGCCAAAAACCTTCTTGTCCTTCACGGCCAAAAGGTTCGCCTAGCCATTCATCCACTAAGTAGAAATAAAAATTCAGAATTTTTGTTGGATATTCAAAGGTAAAACGTTCAAACAATGTGGCATGAGAAACCAAAATACCGACTTCTTCCTCTAATTCTCGTTTTAACGCTTGTTCCGGCGTTTCATTGGGTGCGACTTTTCCGCCGGGAAACTCCAGCGATTGCGCAAAGTCTTGACCTTCTAATCGTCGGGTGAGATAAATTTGTCCGAATTCGTTACGAATAATGCCGGCAGCAACTTGTATGACCGGTTTTTCCATGCTTTTCTCCGTGTTTGCCTATATGGTCATTTCCGCATAACAAACGCCCCCATTGAGGGACGGGGGCGCTTTAGATGAGTTATGCATTTGTCGGGTAATCCCACCAAATATCGAATAGTTCGCTGATTTCAATTTGTTGTAAACCATTTTGGCTTAACCAATTTTTCACTAATTCTTGATGCTTGGCATCACATTTACCGATTTTTTCTAAGCAAACCAAGCCTTCCCAGTGTAAATAGCCACTGCCTTCATAGGCCAATCCATTCGGTTGAATAACTTCAGCGATGAAGCGGTCAACAGTGCTGTCGATTTGTTCTACAGAGGTGCCTTCGGCAAATTGCCACTTCACTAAAAAGCCTAATTCTTGGAATTCGGCAAGGTGCATTTTTTTGCGTTGTCTTTGGTTACGTTTGATCGCCATGATGTGTTTCCTTTATGTTACGGTTTGATGAAATATAAATCCCACACGCCATGTCCTAGGCGTTGACCGCGTTGTTCAAACTTGGTCAACGGACGAAAATCAGGACGTGGAATATAGTCGTTGCTGGCAGAGGTGTTACGCAACTGCGGATATTGCTGCAACACCGCCAACATCTGTTCAGCATAATCTTGCCAGTCAGTTGCCATGTGAATGAATGCGCCGGCTTGCAATTTAGTTAATAAGTGGTCAATAAAGTGCGGTTGTACGATACGGCGTTTGTGGTGTCTGGCTTTGTGCCACGGATCCGGAAAGAACAATTGCAAACCGCCAAGGCTTTGGTCGGCAATGCTGTCACGTAGAATTTCGGTGGCATCGTGACAAATGACGCGTAGGTTCGTTACGCCTTTTTCCACCGCATAGGCAATGCAAGCGCCAACGCCCGGCGTATGCACTTCAATACCGAGGTAGTTTTTGTCGGGATTTTGTGCTGCCATCTCCACAAGGGAACTGCCCATACCAAAGCCGATTTCCAAAATAACAGGATTCTCATTTCCATAAATACGTTTAAAATCAAATGGCTGTGGTTGATAATCCAAACCGAATGCCGCCCAGTTTTGGTTCATGGCGTTTTTTTGATAATCGCTTAAGCGACCTGTGCGTAGCACAAAACTGCGTACTTTTCTTTTGTAACGACCATCGGAGGTAAATTCGGCGGATTCAACGGTTTTGCGTTTTTGATCAGCAAAAGTCGTTGGAAGTTGTTCTTGAGATTGTGTGTCTAACATGAAATTTTGTGATTTATGGGATAACGAAAATAGAATGTCCTAAAAAGTCGCTGCTGATTATAGGCGGTTTCCTTACCCTTGGCAATTTCGGCACCGGGAATCAACAAGCCCTTGGCTTTATGTTAAACTTTGGCATTTTCATGTGGTGTAATTTGGAAAAAACTGACAAAATCCACCGCACTTTTATTACATAATTCGGTATTGAATAATTAGAACGTTATGCTGGCTCAATCCACTCCCCATGCGCCTTTTGCGCAGTCTGTATTAACATGGTATGCCAAGTTCGGGCGGAAAAATTTGCCGTGGCAACAAAATAAAACCTTATACGGCGTTTGGTTGTCAGAAGTGATGCTGCAGCAAACGCAGGTGGCAACGGTCATTCCGTATTTTGAGCGTTTTGTTAAAACGTTTCCTAATTTGACCGCACTTGCTGATGCTCTGTTAGATGAGGTGCTGCATTTGTGGACGGGCTTGGGTTATTACGCGCGGGCGCGAAATTTGCATAAAGCCGCGCAAATCATGCGTGATCAATACGGCGGCATATTTCCGACAGAATTTGAACAGGTGTTGGCGTTGCCCGGCGTAGGGCGAAGTACGGCAGGAGCGATTTTGTCCTCTTGTTTAAATGCGCCTTATCCCATTTTGGACGGTAACGTGAAGCGGGTGTTATCCCGTTATTTTGCCGTGGACGGTTGGCCGGGCGAGAAGAAAACAGAAGATCGCTTGTGGAAATTGACAGCACAGGTGACACCAACGGAACAGGTGGCGGATTTTAATCAGGCAATGATGGATCTTGGGGCAATGGTGTGCACCCGTTCTAAACCCAAATGTAGCCTTTGTCCGTTACAGTTAACTTGTCGAGCCAATGCTGAACAAAATTGGCAGGCGTATCCGGGGAAAAAGCCGAAGAAAGTATTGCCGGTGCGGGAAGGTTATTTTTTGCTGTTGGAAAAAGACGGTAAAGTTGCATTAGAGCAACGGGAAAATAGCGGTTTGTGGGGCGGATTATATTGTTTTCCGCAATTTACCGATAAAGAAGAATTGCTGGCGTATTTGGACGCAAATGGTATTCGGCACTATCAGCCATGGCCGGCATTTCGTCATACATTCAGCCATTTTCATTTGGAGATTTATCCCATTTATGCACGAGTTGATGACATCTCTGCGTCATCTGAGGCAAATCGTTCCTCGTGGATAAAAGTCGCGGAAAAGAAAAATCCAAATGAATCTGCGCTATTAAGTGCGGTCAAATATTGGTATGATCCGCAAAATCTCGGATCCATCGGCCTTGCGACGCCGGTGAAAAATTTATTAACTCAGTATGTAAGGAATCGTTATGGCAAGAATGGTATTTTGTGAACGTTTAAAACAAGAAGCGGAAGGCTTGGATTTTCAACTATATCCGGGAGAATTGGGTAAACGTATTTTTGATTCCATTAGCAAACAAGCGTGGGGAGAGTGGATGAAAAAACAAACCATGTTGGTGAATGAGAAAAAATTAAACATGATGAATGCGGAACATCGTAAGTTATTGGAGCAGGAAATGGTGAATTTCCTGTTTGAAGGTAAAGACGTACACATTGAAGGCTATACTCCACCTGAAGCGAAGTAAAATGAAGAAGTATTTAATTCTGGCATTAATTCCCTTTTTGTATGCGTGTGGCGGCGGAGGTTCACATCATCGCGGGCTAGACTTTGATGAAGCCTTTGCGAAAGATACCCGCGGTTTAGATATTTTAACCGGGCAATTTGCCAATAATATCGACCGCATTTGGGGGGTGAATGAGCTGTTGGTTGCCAGTCGTAAGGACTATGTGAAATATACGGATCGTTACTTTACCCGTAGCCATGTAAGTTTTGATGAAGGTTTGATTACTATCGAAACGCAGGCAGATTTAAACCGTTTACATAATGCGATTGTGCATACATTATTGATGGGATCGGATGCGAATGGCATTGATTTATTTGCTTCTGGTGATGTGCCGATCAGTTCTCGTCCCTTTTTGATGGGGCAGGTGATTGATCATCTTGGTGGTCCAATTGCCGATCAGCTGACGGCGAGTAACTTTGCTACGTATTTGATTCAAAATAAGTTACAAACCCGCCGTTTAGCGAATGGTAACCAAGTACAGTTGGTTGTTATTCCAATGATTGCCAACCACGTGGAAGTGCGTGCGCAGAAATATATTCCGATTGTGCGTAAAGTGGCACGTCGTTATGGATTGGATGAGAGCTTGATCCTTGGGATTATGCAAACAGAATCGAGTTTTAACCCGTATGCGATTAGTTATGCGAACGCCATGGGCTTAATGCAAGTCGTACCGCATACTGCAGGACGCGATGTGTTCCAAATGAAAGGCATGAGTGGTCAACCAAGTAAAAACTATTTGTTTGATCCTGAGAAGAATATTGATGCCGGCGCGGCTTATTTGTGGTTGCTACAAAATAAATATTTAGATGGCATTACAAACCCGACATCAAAACGCTTTGCCATGATTTCAGCCTATAACAGCGGTGCCGGTGCGGTATTGCGCGTATTCAATGACGATAAAGATGCTGCGATTATGCAAATTAATCAACTGTATCCGGAGCAGGTTTATCGCATGTTGACGACAAGCCACCCCTCTGCGCAGGCGCGTAATTATTTATTGAAAGTCGATAAAGCTCAAAAAAGTTATCGTGTTAGACGTTAAAGAATTTTCACAAGTATAAAATGTTAATGCCCACAGAATAAATGTGCTGTGGGCATTTTTATGATCATAAAAAACGCATAAGTGTATAATTTATATACATTTTGTTTGTTAAACGTGCAAATGAATTAATTATTTCACATTTTTTTAAAATAGGTGTTGACTTGAAATCGAAAAAAACGTTTAATACGCACCACTGATGAGTTGCCTCGATAGCTCAGTCGGTAGAGCAGGGGATTGAAAATCCCCGTGTCGGTGGTTCGATTCCGCCTCGAGGCACCACTATTCCTCCTTAGTTCAGTCGGTAGAACGGTGGACTGTTAATCCATATGTCGCAGGTTCGAGTCCCGCAGGAGGAGCCAAAT
>NZ_CALIWN010000055.1:0-10518 GCF_938046485.1 uncultured Aggregatibacter sp.
TAGAACGGGGAGATAAGAAAGCACCTAAAGCTCTCGACCAAGAAGCATTAGATAAACTAAATGCAAGCCACCAGTTAGTTTTATTGGATGTAATGATGCCTGTTTTAAACGGCATTGAAACCGCCTTTAAACCCATTTTAAACGAGAAAAAAGGCTTTTTCGGTTCTCTGTGGGATGATATTAAATTTGGGGCGAATTTTGTGGGGAATCTTTTGGGTATCAATCAGCCTGCGGATTACCGCACGCCTGATTTTAATCCAAATGCCCAAATCTCCCCTAACCCCTCTTTACAAAAGAGGGAGACAGAAACGTCAATATTTCACGATTATCAGCCTTTAAGCCGAAACGCGGTGACAAATAACGAACCCAACCAGCACAACGGCATTGTGGTGAATTTCAAACCGACCATCCACGTTGGCGGCAATCAAACACAAGGCGTAATGGAGCAAGTGCAACAAGGGCTAAATATGAGCCTTGTGGAGTTTGAACGCTTGCTCAATCGTGTATTAGACCAACGACAACGGAGAGCATACTAATGTATTTTATGTTAGGCAATATCGCCTTTGAGCCTGTCAATCTGACCGATTTTTCCGAAACCCATTCTGCGGATTTTGCCGAACATGCAGTACTTAAAGGCAAGCCTCGTTTGCAGGCAGTGGGCGAAAAACTCACGGAATTAAGCTTTGCTATTCGTCTGCATCACAAAATTGGTGGTGTGGAAAGCCGCTATCAAGCCTTGCTTTCGGCAAAAGCCAAGCAAGAAGCCTTGGCATTGATTTGGGGAGCGGGCAAATATAAAGGCAATTATGAGACCTTTGCAAAATACCCTCTCCCTCTTTTCACCCAACAGCCGAAACCCAAACCTAGGTTTTCGGCTGTTGGGTGGAGGGGGATTTTTGCAAAGGTCTCGGTTTATAAGTTTTAAGACTTAAAATTTAAACGCCCTTTAAATCATTATTAAAGGACGTTTTTGTTTCTCAAAATTCATGGATTTTAACCGCTAAAAATGAGAAACTTGAAACGTTTTAAATTTCTCACATTTAGCGGTTACGTTTCTCAAAATTCGCGAACGGCAACAACGGTGCTATGATGAACTTTATTCCTACCATTATTATTGGCGCCGGTGCCGCAGGTTTGTTCTGTGCCGCACAATTGCGGCAAACTTGGCAACAGGTTAGTGTTTTTGATAACGGCAAAAAAATCGATCTCCTACCGCATCATTCGATTATTGAAGAAATAAAACAAGATAAAAGCAATTCATGATCTTGATCAATAAAAAATACATCAATTAAATTTTTTTTCTTTTTGGGCTTGCGCTGACACTTATCCTTCAGTATAGTCAAGTCCAGTTCTATTTTAGATAAGGCTCAAAAAATGATTTTTTTAGGTAATCGTCGCTATCACCACCACCACTTGAATTCACATTCAAGCGTTTGGTGCTACCTGAAAAACAGATAAGAGTCGCTGAGAAAAAAATCTCGTAAAGCCCTCGAAGGTTCGCACCTCCGAGGGCTTTTTCTATTTCACATCAATAATTTTTACAGAGGCTATTTATATGCAAACACAAAACCGACTCAAAATCGCCTTACAGAAAAAAGGCCGTTTAAGCCAAGATTGCGCTGCTCTACTCAAACAATGCGGGGTAAAAATCAATTGGAACGAACAACGGCTTATCGCCTATTCGGAAAACCTACCGATTGAAATCCTGCGTGTGCGTGATGACGATATCCCAGGGTTGATTTTTGACGGTGTCGTAGACTTAGGTATCATCGGCGAAAATGTCTTGGAAGAAGAAGAGCTCGGTCGATTGGCAGCTGGCGAAACCATCGCTTACAAAAAACTACGCCAATTAGACTTCGGAGGCTGTCGCCTTTCGCTCGCGATTGACCGTGACCAAACTTACAACGGCGTGCAAACCCTTGCTAATCAACGCATCGCCACCTCCTATCCAAACCTTTTACGTCGCTATATGCAACAACAAGGTGTGCCTTTTAAAAACTGTCTGCTTAATGGCTCGGTAGAAGTGGCTCCAAGTGCTGGACTAGCCGCGGCAATTTGCGATTTAGTCTCTTCTGGTGCGACCTTAGAAGCCAACGGTTTAAAAGAAGTCGAAGTGATTTACCGTTCTAAAGCCTGCTTAATTCAACGTGCCGAACCGCTTGATGCAGAAAAACAAGCACTGGTTGACCGCTTGCTAACCCGCATCCAAGGTGTGCAACAAGCCTCTGAATCCAAATACATTATGCTGCATGCACCAAAGGATAAACTGACACAAATTACAGCGCTACTCCCAGGGGTTGAAAATCCAACCATTTTGCCATTAGCCAGTGATAGCACAAAAGTCGCGATGCACGTTGTCAGCCAAGAAAATTTATTCTGGGAAACTATGGAGCAATTAAAAGCCATCGGAGCCAGCTCGATTTTGGTATTACCAATAGAGAAGATGATGGAATAACCCAACCTTGTTTCCATTTACGGGAAAAGAAAATTAAATAAGAGGAAATAGGCAATGCAAACTTTAATCTGGAATAACTTAACTCAAGAAGAAAAACGCCAAGCCCTTGCCCGTCCGGCACAAAAAATTGGTGAAAGCATTAAACAGGCGGTGGATGCGATTCGTGAAAATGTTGCGCAAAACGGCGATAACGCGTTGTTTGAATTGTGCGAAAAATTCGACAAAGTAAAACTGACAAGCCTTGTTGTCTCTCCTGAGGAAATCGTCGCAGTTAGCGCTCGAATTTCCCCAGCGCTCGCGCAAGCAATTCAACAGGCAAAAGCCAATATTGAAGCCTTCCACAAGGCACAACAAAATCAAGAAATCGACATCGAAACCCAAGCTGGCGTGCGCTGCCAAGTGGTTACCCGTCCGATTTCCCGCGTAGGACTATACATTCCGGGCGGTTCCGCACCATTATTCTCGACTGTTTTGATGTTAGCGATTCCAGCAAAAATTGCCGGCTGTAAAAAAATTGTGCTGTGCTCCCCACCACCAATTGCCGATGAAATTCTTTACACCGCACAACTATGTGGCGTGGAAACCATTTATGCGGTGGGCGGTGCACAAGCCATTTTTGCCATGGCACAAGGCACCGAAACGGTGGCTAAGGTTGATAAAATTTTCGGGCCGGGTAATGCCTTTGTTACTGAGGCCAAACGCCAAGTGGTGCAAAGCGGTACTGCCATTGATATGCCGGCAGGCCCTTCAGAAGTGTTGGTCATCGCGGATGAAGCGGCAGATCCCGAATTTATCGCTAGCGATCTGCTTTCCCAAGCCGAACATGGTGCTGACAGCCAAGTGATATTAGTCACCACCAATGGGCAATTAGCCGCACAAACAGAACAGGCTATTGCCCGCCAACTGGCGCGTTTACCACGAGCTGAAACCGCCAACAAAGCCCTTGGCCACAGTCGTATTTTTATTGCCGAAAGCTTGGCGCAAGCCGTTGCAATCAGCAACGAATACGCACCAGAACACTTAATCGTACAAACCCAAAACGCCCGCGCACTCTTGCCGGAATTGGACAATGCTGGTTCAATTTTCTTAGGGGCATACAGCCCGGAAAGCATGGGCGATTACGCCAGCGGTACCAACCACGTGTTGCCGACCTATGGCTATACCAAAACCTACTCTAGTCTTGGTTTAGCGGATTTCAGCAAACGGATGACCGTCCAAGAACTCAGCCCTGAAGGGTTTAAAAATCTAGCAAAAACCGTGGAAGTAATGGCGGAGGCTGAGCAATTAGATGCCCACAAACAGGCTGTCAGCATTCGTTTGGCAAAACTAAATGCGCAGTAAGCTAAATCAAACGCCCTCTCGGATTTCCGAGTTTTTGCAAAAATAATACCTAACAAATTGATTTTATTATGGTTAAATAAAACGTAAAAAAGGATAACATATGAACACAACACAGCTTTCCCGTCCCAACGTCCAAGCACTAACCCCTTACCAATCCGCCCGCAAACTGGGTGGCAACGGGACGATTTGGCTCAATGCAAACGAATCGCCACTTTCGCCGAATTTTCAACTTTCCGGTAAAGACTTAAACCGCTATCCAGAACCGCAACCACAGGCAGTGGTTGAAGGCTATGCGGCCTATGCCGGAGTCAACGCCGAGAACGTTTTAGTCACCCGTGGCGGCGATGAAGGCATTGAGCTGATTATTCGCGCCTTTTGTGAACCCGCACAGGATGCCATTTTATTCTGCCCACCCACCTACGGCATGTATGCAGTCAGCGCTGAAACCGCCAATGTTACCTGCAAAACTGTGCCACTCGATGCCGATTTTCAGCTCAATTTGGAAGCCATTGAAGCGCAATTGGACGGCGTGAAAGCGGTATTTGTTTGTAGCCCAAACAATCCGACCGGCAATCTGCTCAAGCGGTCAGATTTAATCAAATTATTGCAAATGACCGCCGGCAAAGCGATTGTGGTGGTTGATGAAGCCTATATTGAATTTTGTCCTGAAGCGAGCTTCGCCAACGAGCTGCAAAACTACCCAAATTTAGCCATCATTCGCACCCTTTCTAAGGCATTTGCCTTGGCTGGATTACGTTGCGGTTTTGTTTTGGCCAATGCGGAATTGATTCAAATTCTAAGCAAGGTAATTGCACCTTATCCGATTCCGGTTCCAAGTGCGGATATTGCCGCCCAGGCGCTTGCCGATACAAATCTAACCGTGGTTAAGAAACGCGTGCAAACCACCCTAGACAATCGTCAATGGCTTGCCGACCAGCTAGTTGCATTACCGCAGGTAGAACAAGTCTTTCCAAGTGAAGCCAATTATTTGCTATTTAAATGCCAAGATGGCGAAAAAATATTTAAAGCCTTGTGGGATTTGGGAATTATTCTGCGCGACCAAAATAAAGCGTTAAATTTACAAGACTGCATTCGTATCACCGTTGGCACAAAAGAAGAATGTGAACGAGTGGTTGAAGCCATCAAACAAATCAACTAATACACAGGAGAACAGCCCATGCAACCTACTCTTTTCATTGACCGCGATGGTACCTTGATTGATGAGCCGAAAACCGATTTTCAAATTGATAGCCTTGAAAAACTCAAATTCGAGCCGAACGTCATTCCAGCGATGCTGAAACTGAAAGAAAAATACCGTTTTGTGATGGTATCAAACCAAGATGGTTTGGGAACGGACTCTTTCCCACAAGCAGATTTTGATAAACCGCATAATGCAATGATGGCGTTATTCAAATCACAGGGGATTGAGTTTGATGATGTGTTGATTTGCCCACATAAGCCGGAAGATCATTGCCAATGCCGCAAACCACAAACCAAGTTACTTAAAAAATATATTGAGGAGAAATTATTCGATCCTGCGCATTCTTTTGTTATTGGCGATCGAGCAAACGATGTGCAATTGGCTGAAAATTTAGGCATTCGCGCCATTCAATACCATCCGCAACAAATGCCATGGGAATTGATTGCCGAAAAATTATTGGGCGAAGCAGTAAGTAATATCGGCAACCGCGCACCACGTTTTGCCGAAGTGGTGCGTAAAACCAAAGAAACCGATATTAAAGTGCAAGTATGGTTGGATGAAACCGGAGTTAACGAAATCAAAACCGGCGTTGGCTTTTTCGATCATATGCTTGACCAAATCGCCACTCACGGCGGATTCCGCATGAACGTACAATGCAACGGCGATTTGTGGATCGACGAACACCATACGGTGGAAGATACTGCCCTCGCCCTCGGTCAAGCATTGAAACAGGCGCTTGGCGACAAACGCGGCATCGCCCGCTTCGGCTTTGTGCTCCCGATGGATGAATGCCGCGCCGAATGTGCCTTGGATTTATCCGGCAGACCTTGGATCAAATTCAACGCCAAATTCAAACGCGACAAAGTGGGCGATTTTAGCACCGAACTCACCGAACATTTTTTCCAATCTCTGGCATTCTCGCTACTCGCCACGCTTCACCTCAAAGCCACCGGCGACAACGACCACCATAAAATCGAAAGCCTATTTAAAGTCTTCGGCAGAACTTTAAGACAAGCGATTCGAATTGAAGGGAATGAATTGCCGAGTTCGAAGGGTGTTTTATAACACGATTATCCTGATATCACTCTTAGATATGGAAAAAGAGAAATGAAGACCAACATCACCATCATCGACACCCAATGCGCCAACCTCTCCTCTGTCAAATTTGCTTTTGAGCGATTAGGATATAGCGCAGAGATCACCAATGATCTCAATAAAATTAAATCTGCCGATAAATTAATTTTACCCGGTGTAGGAACCGCCAAGGCAGCGATGCTGAATTTACAACGCTTAGGCTTGGTTGAAATAATCCAAAATCTCACACAGCCTGTGTTAGGCATTTGCTTAGGCATGCAGCTAATGACGGAATTCTCTACCGAAGGCAATGTTTCCACCCTTGGTTTAATGAGTGGGCAAACCGAACTGATTCCGGATACGGGCTTGCCGTTGCCACATATGGGCTGGAATCGCGTACATTTTGATGAAAATAGCCCGCTATTTGATGGCATTGCGCAGGACAGCCATTTCTATTTTGTGCATAGCTATGCGGTATTGCCTAATGAAAATACCATTGCGACCAGCCAATATGGTGTGGATTTTTCTGCTGCTATCGCCTACGAAAACTTCTACGGCGTGCAATTCCATCCTGAACGTTCAGGCGAAAATGGTGCGTTGTTGTTGAAAAATTTTGTGGAAAAAGTGAAATAAACCACAGAGCTAAAATAACGCACGCACCCCCCTCTTTAGAAAAGAGGGGCAGGGGGAGATTTGATTAGGATGTCTAATTTCTCACGAGGTTGAAAATTACTTCTGCTAAATCTCTCCTAACCCCTCTTTGCTAAAGAGAAGAACTGATTACATTACACAGGAAAACCTATGCAAACATCACAAATCATTCCCGCCCTTGACTTAATTGATGGTCAAGTTGTGCGGTTACATCAAGGCGACTACGCCAAACAAACTACTTATTGCGACGATCCTATCGCACAATTTGCCGATTACGTTCGCCAAGGGGCACAGCAATTACACCTAGTAGATTTAACCGGAGCGAAAAATCCACAGGCCCGCCAAACCGCGTTAATTCGCCAAATCATTGCTGCAACGCCCTGCCCTGTGCAAGTCGGTGGCGGGATTCGTCGCGAACAAGATGTTGTCGATTTATTGGCGGCAGGCGCAAACCGCGTGGTGATCGGTTCAACAGCGATTAAAGAACGCGCCACCGTAAAACAATGGTTTACTCAATATGGCGCAGAGAAATTCGTGTTGGCATTGGACATCAACATCAATGCAAGCGGTCAAAAAATTGTGGCAATCAGCGGCTGGCAAGAAGCTAGCGGAGTGTTGTTGGAAGAGGTAATCGAAGACTATCAAAGTGTCGGCTTACGCCATGTGTTATGCACCGACATTTCGCGTGATGGCACCTTGGCAGGTTCAAACGTTGATTTATATCGTGAAATCTGCGCGCAATATCCCGATATTCAATTTCAATCATCGGGCGGCATTGGTAGCCTGGCAGATATTGAGGCGCTTAAAAATACCGGCGTAGCAGGTGTTATTGTTGGACGCGCCTTGTTGGAAGGCAAATTTAATGTAGCGGAGGCAATCGAATGTTGGCAAAACGGATAATCCCTTGTTTGGACGTACGTGATGGGCAAGTCGTTAAGGGCGTGCAATTCCGCAATCACGAAATTATTGGCGATATTGTGCCGTTGGCACAACGCTATGCTGCCGAAGGTGCTGATGAGTTAGTGTTTTACGACATTACCGCTTCATCGGATGGCCGCACGGTGGATAAAAGCTGGGTGCAACGCGTGGCGCAAGTCATTGATATTCCTTTCTGCGTAGCCGGCGGGATTAAAACTGTCGCTGATGCCGAGCAATTATTTGCTTTTGGCGCGGATAAAATCTCGATCAACTCTCCTGCGTTAGCTAATCCCGATTTGATTAACCAACTTTCCGAACGCTTTGGCGTGCAGGCGATCGTTGTTGGCATCGATAGCTGGTTTGAGCAATCAACCGGTAAATATTGGGTCAACCAATATACTGGTGATGAAAGCCGTACCCGCCAAACCCATTGGCAGTTACTTGATTGGGTGCAAGAAGTACAAAGCCGTGGTGCGGGTGAAATCGTGCTCAATATGATGAACCAAGATGGCGTACTCCAAGGCTATGATCTCACACAGCTTAAAATGGTGCGCCAAGTATGCCGCGTACCGCTTATTGCCTCGGGCGGTGCAGGCGAAATGGTGCATTTTCGCGATGCCTTTATCGAAACCAATGTAGACGGCGCATTAGCCGCAAGCGTGTTCCACAAGCAGATTATTCAGATTGGGGAACTCAAACGCTATTTGCGTCAACACAATATTGAAATCAGAGAGTAAGGAAAATGATGCTTAATACTAGCCTTATCAACTGGCAAAAAGTTGATGGTTTACTGCCTGTCATTGTCCAACATGCACAAACCGGTCAGGTGTTGATGTTGGGATATATGAATTCTGAGGCCTTAGCCAAAACCATCAATGAAGGCAAGGTGACCTTCTATTCCCGTACCAAGCAACGCCTCTGGACCAAGGGGGAAACCTCGGGGAATTTTTTAAATATCGTGGATATGAGCTTGGACTGCGACAATGACACCTTGTTAATTTTAGCCAATCCTATCGGCGCAACCTGTCATACCGGAGAAGACAGCTGCTTTCATCGATTTACCCAACAAGTCACCAGCCATTGGACATGGTTCGCCCAACTGGAGCAACATTTAGCAGAAAAGAAAAACGCCGATCCGGCTAGTTCTTACACCGCAACGCTGCACAGTAAAGGCATTAAGAAAATCGCCCAAAAACTGGGAGAAGAAGCGGTAGAAACGGCGCTAGCTGCCGTTTCGCAAGATAAACCGGAAACCCTCAGTGAAGCAGCGGATTTGGTTTATCACTTAACCGTGTTATTGCACCATCAAGGACTAATATGGGCGGATGTGATTGCAAAATTACAAGAACGCCATCAGGGAATTGGCTTGCATCCGGAGGGTTCGAATAAATAAACGCCCCTCGAAAATCAAAGTTTTTACGAAATATAAGTGTAAGTTATTGATTTTATTATATATTGATTCGGAAACTAATTGAAGCTCGTAAATCGGTTGCCATCACTTCGGCTCCGGACAAGGTAGCTACGCCATGACAAACTGCGGTATTCCCTTCGATTTCCGCTTTACCGCCCATCCGAATCAATTCCGGAATATGTATAAAACGGTTTTCAAAAATAGTCTCGGTAATGATACTGTTGCCTTCTGCAACCATATTTAACAACGTAAATTGTGCCTGCATATCGGTTGGAATTCCCGGATGTAGCGCAGTACGAATATTTACTGCTTTCGAACTATTAAAAACGGAATGCGTTTATGGTCGGGAATTTAATACACGAGAGGAGATAGTTAATGCGGTAAGGGATTATTTGGATTACGATAATCATCGACGGATTCAACTAAAATTAAAAGGACTGAGTCCGATACAATATCGTCGTCAGTCCTTATGTGGATAGTCCAGATTTTTGGGGTCTGGTTATTTTTGGCTACTATTTTGTGAAAGGTTCAAGCGGCGTTTTAATAACGTCGTGAAGCCACGTAATAACACAAAAATCAATGACAACACATAAATAGGTAAATTACCCAATGCTGCATAAGGTGTTTTGCCTTCTGTTGGCACAATTTTGTGCGTCAGCGTTGTTTCCTCAAATTGAGGCGCTTGCGCTTCAATGTTGCCTTTTGCATCAATAAACACTGAAATCCCTGTATTGGTTGCACGAATTAATGGTCTACCTAATTCGAGTGCGCGCATTCTAGCCATTTGTAAATGCTGCCAAGGGCCAATGCTATCACCAAACCATGCATCATTAGAAATCGTCAACAAATAATCTGTTTCTTTTTTCAGATTTTCACGAAGTTGCTCACCAAAAATAATTTCATAACAAATAGCCGGCGCAAAAGCATGTTGTTTTGCCATAAAAGATGGCTGTACCGCATCGCCACTTTGGAACGCAGACATTGGCAAATTAAATACGGAATTAAGTGGACGTAACACACTTTCTAACGGCACGTACTCACCAAATGGCACAAGATGATGTTTGCTATAACGGTTTTTTGTTGTTAATTCATAAGGGAAATCAGGATTCCCTGCCGTCACAATGGAATTTAATAATTTACCGCTTTGCTCATCACGATATACGGTACCAATCATCACTTCCGTGTTTTTCTCTTTCGCGACTTTATCTAAAGCGTCAAAAAATGGCGTAATGGCATTTTCCAAAGTTGGCAATGCCGACTCAGGCAAAATAATCAAATCAGACTTACCTAAATGCGCCAAAATTTGTTTTTGATAAATATCCAACGTGGCATAAAGATATTCAGGATCCCATTTTAAATTTGGGGCTGACGTAGATTAGCCCTAAATTCCACACCAATCCCGCAACGTTTTTAGCTGCCGGGACGGTGTGCCGAAGTTAAACCGAAATTCGCATTCTTTCAAGAACA
>NZ_CALIWN010000056.1:0-23663 GCF_938046485.1 uncultured Aggregatibacter sp.
CGATTCACTAAAATAGTGATATGAAAATAAACACGGTGACCGGTTTTCACAAGCCTCTTGAGAGGCTTGTGAAGTATAGGCCCTTATAGGGAAGCCTAAAAACCGCACGTTTTACGTGTGGATTGTTATTTGCTTCCTAAAACTCAGCTACTTTCCTTCTGCTAAATTTTTCTTTTCTTCCAATGCTTCCCAACGCATAAATGCGGTTTCCAGTTCGGCTTCGGCATCTGCCAACGCTTTCAATTTGGCATCCGTCACATCGTGAGATTGTTGGAAGAAATTCGGGTCACCGATTTCGGTTTGAAGTGCGGTGATTTTTTCTTCTAAATCTTCCAACAGTTGCGGAAGCTGTTCCAGTTCGCGCTGTTCTTTGTAAGAAAGTTTAACGGATTTGGATTTGTTGGAAACCTGTTTATTTTCCACCGCACTTTCTTCTTTTTTCGGCTCAACTTTTTTCTGTTTCTCTGTGTTCTGTTCAGCTTTTTGAGCAAAATAATTGGCTTGTTGCTGCTTGGCATCGAAGAAGCCTCCGACATATTTGTTTAGCACACCATCGCCTTCAAAGATGTAGCATTCCGTCGCGGTGTTGTCGATAAATTGACGGTCGTGGCTGACGATGATCAATGTGCCTTGGTAATCGGTGAGGATTTCTTCCAAAAGCTCCAAGGTTTCTACGTCCAAGTCGTTGGTCGGTTCGTCAAGAATCAATAAATTATTCGGTTTTAATAATAATTTTGCCAATAACAGACGATTGCGTTCACCACCGGAAAGGGCTTTTACCGGCGTCATGGCGCGTTTCGGTGGGAACAAGAAATCTTGCAAATAGCCCAACACATGGCGTTTGATGCCGTTGACTTCCACGTCCTGCTTGCCATCGGCAACGTTATCCATCACGGATTTTTCCGGATCAAGATCGGCACGGTATTGGTCGAAATAAGCAATGTCTAATTTGGTTCCGCAGCGAATGGAGCCGCTTGTCGGTTGAATTTCACCGAGCAACAATTTGATAAAGGTGGTTTTACCACACCCGTTCGGGCCGACTAAAGCGATTTTGTCGCCGCGTAAAATGGTGGTACTAAAATCTTTAAGTAATTGTTTGCCGTCAATGTCATAACTGACGTTTTCCATTTCAAATACGATTTTGCCGGAGCGGCTGGACGTGTCTAATTGCAATTTTGCGGTGCCCATCACGTCACGACGTTGGCGACGTTCTTCGCGCATGGCTTTTAACGCGCGCACGCGTCCTTCATTACGGGTGCGACGGGCTTTGATGCCTTGGCGAATCCAGACTTCTTCTTGCGCTAAGCGTTTATCAAATAACTCATTTTGTAACGCTTCTACCCGCAAGTTTTCTTCTTTCGCGGTAAGGTATAAATCGTAGTTGCCGGGGTAAGACACCAATTTGCCGCGATCTAAATCCACGATGCGAGTCGCCATTTTGCGAATGAAAGAACGGTCGTGAGAAATAAACACAATGCTCCCGTCAAATTCCATCAGGAAATTTTCCAGCCATTCGATGGCATCCACATCCAAGTGGTTAGTCGGCTCATCTAACAACAACACATCCGGGTTACACACTAAGGCGCGCGCCAAAGCGGCTTTACGCAACCAACCACCGGATAAATCAGCAAGTTTCGTATTCGGATTTAATTCAAGTTTTTGTAACACTTCATTGATTTTATTTTCAAACTGCCAACCATTAGCATGTTCCAATTTCGCTTGAATTTGGGCAAGTTGGTTTAACGTCTGCTCGCTGTAATGCTGCTCTAGCTGCACGGAAATATGATGGTATTCCTTCAATAAATCTGCCAAATGCTCAATCCCTTCCGCCACATAATCAAACACATTGCCTTCTGCATGGCGCGGCGGATCCTGCTCTAAACGAGACACGACCAAGTCTTTTTCATACTGTACTTTGCCATCATCCATGATGACATCGCCGGCAATGATTTTAAGCAACGTAGATTTGCCTGCGCCGTTGCGACCGACTAAACAGACGCGTTCGTTAGGTTCAATATGTAGCTCTGCATGATCCAATAAAGGGGCATCGCTGAAAGAAAGATATCCGTTAGTTAAGCTGATAAGTGCCACAAAAAAAATCCTATAAAAAATGAAAAAATAGTGAAAAAATGACCGCACTTTTAACGCAATGATATTGCCAATATCAAATCTCGATCATCTTTAGCCACACATTTTGTGCGCTAAGGAAAAAAACAAAACGCAAAATACCCTCAAGATATTTTGCGTTTTATGTCAACGTCAATTAATTCGCGACATTGATTTGTTGTCCATCCACAAAGGTTACACTACGAGGAACAGAATACACGGAGACATCCTGTGAATTAGTAAACAACGTGCGGTATTCATCTTGAATTTTATTAAACGGAATGCGTAAGTTGACTGTCGCTTTAGATTTCGCAGCTAGCGGTTTTGCAAAATCGAGAGGAATATCCTGAGAATAAAGCATGTGTTGGTCATGCCAATATGATGCAATCCAGTAAAGCGATTTGATCGGCTTATTCCCCAGATTCTCAATAGAATATTTCGCCAGAACATACGCTTGGTTATCTTCGTTAACAATAAATTTCCGCTCTTCAAAATGGATATTAACGTGTTTTTGGAAAAACGAGAGAGGCGTGTCATTCGTATTCTTCTGTGCGGTTTGCGTTGCCTGTGGTGCTGAAGAGGCGGATTCCGATTCTTTGGGTTTTATCCCTTGTTTCGCCGCCAGCGCTGTACCGACCACTACAATAGAAGCAAACGAGACTAAAGCGATGACTTTCATTAATTTCATTATCGTAACTACCTTATTAAGCTGTTTATTTTTCTGAAATTCTACCCGATCCCCTTAGCAAAATAAATGAGATTTTATATATCCATAAAAGACAAAGGGTAGAACACCTCTACCCTTTCTCTGCAATTATGCTGTTGTTTTCTTATTTTCATCTGCAATACAGGCTGCCGCTGTAAACAGAACATCTGTGGAAGAGTTCAATGCGGTTTCAGTTGAATCTTGCAGGATACCAATAATAAAGCCAACTCCAATCATTTGCGCAGCGACATCATCGGAAATACCGAATAAGCTACAGGCTAAAGGAATCAATAGCAAGGATCCACCGGCCACACCAGAAGCACCACACGCGCATAAACTTGCAACAATACTAAGTAAAATTGCACTACTGAAAGAAACCTCAATGCCTAATGTATTCGCTGCCGCAAGTGTAAGAATCGTAATGGTAATTGCCGCACCGGCCATATTAATGGTCGCGCCTAACGGAATAGACACAGAATAAGTTTCTTCGTCTAAATTCAAACGTTTTGCCAAATTAATATTCACCGGAATATTTGCTGCTGAACTACGGGTAAAAAATGCGGTTAATCCACTTTCACGCAAACAAGTCCAAACAAGTGGATAAGGGTTACGGCGAATTTTCCAGAAAACTAAAATTGGATTCACGACAAAGGCGACAAATAGCATTGCACCAATTAAAACACTTAATAACTGAGCATAACCGCCTAACGCTACTAATCCTTTATCTGCAAGTGTTTGAGCAACCAAGCCAAATACACCAATAGGAGCAAATGTGATGATGACATAAACAATCTTAGACACGGCTTCAGAAAAATCTGATACCACATTTTTTGTTGTGTCTGAGGCATGACGAAGTGCTAAGCCTAAACCGATTGACCACGCCAATACACCAATAAAATTCGCTTTAAAAATGGCATTTAGCGGGTTGTCCACGACATTAAATACAAGATCTAATAACACTGTGCCAACCCCTTTAGGTGCCGACGCGATATCTTCTTTGACAGAAAGTGCCACTTCCACCGGAAATAAGAAAGAGGCAATTACGGCGACTAATGCGGCCAAGAAAGTACCTAGCAAATAAAGCACAATGATGGATTTCATGCTGGTTTGTGTTCCCACCTTTTTATTGGCAATTGCCGCCATAACTAAAACAAAAATTAATAATGGCGCAACTGCGCGGAGTGAGCGCACAAAGATCTGGCCAAGTACGCCGACTTCGCTTGCCAAGTTAAAACCGAGTGATGGTTCCAAAATAGGCGTAACGAGAGCAACAACGATACCTAAAACCAAGCCGATGGCAATCCGTTTGACCAAATTGCCCTGAAAAAATAAAGAAATTAAACGTGATGTTTTCATATTAAATTAATGATGTTGTGCAAATAAAGTTGCGATGAGTCTTTGAATCACATGTGATTCCCCTGAGGGAATTAAAGATAGCCTAAATTTCAATTAAAGAAAACAGAACAGATCAAATTTTTATTGGCATAAGCAAGATGAGAAAGTACAGCAATATGTTGACATACTGTATATAAACACAGTAAAATTGAAATATAGAAAATTTAGGCTTACGCTAAGGAATTACCATGAATAACAATAATACGCTTGTTTCAATGAACTACAGCGGTTCATCCTATCAACCGCTTCCTTTTTTTGAAGAACAAAAATCAGAAAAATTCCACTATCGCAAAAAACTCGACCTTAACTTGTATTGTGTAAAACACCCAAAACAGACATGTTTTATTCATATCTCCAATCCCAATCTATTAGCATGGGGAATTGAAGCGGGTGATATGTTAGTCGTTGAAAAGAGTGATAAGGTATTTATCGGAGAATTCGTGGTGATGGAAATTGAAAATAATTTTTGTCTTTATGAATTGATCGCTTATACAGACGGCGAATTCGTCTTTTTGTCGTTAGATAAAGACAAAGAAAATATTAAAACGTCTAACTGGAATAATCTTCCTATCGTTGGGGTGGTCACAAACATTATTCACCAACTCCCTCGAAAAAGAACGCATTTTATTGCGTAAATCTTCCTTTCTTATGGCTTATTAAATCACTGCCTTCACAAGGAATACATAAGCCTTGTGAAGGCAGCTAAACTAAACGAAATACTCGCTATTTAGATTCTTCCCAGCCTGCCGGCGGTGTAACCGGTTGGCGATTCATCAACTGTTTGATTTGCTCTTCTTCAATGGTTTCATATTTTACTAACGCATCTTTCATGGCGTGTAAAATATCCATATTGTCGATCAAAATTTGTCTCGCACGTTCATAGTTACGAGTCACAATCGCACGGACTTCCTCATCGATCACATGCGCAGTTTCATCAGACATGTGTTTTGCTTTCGCCATGGAACGTCCCAAGAACACTTCCCCTTCATCCTCAGTATAAAGAATTGGGCCCAGTTTATCGGAGAAACCCCATTGAGTCACCATGTTACGAGCAATATTAGTTGCCACTTTAATATCGTTAGAAGCACCTGTAGAAATATTTTCTTCGCCGTAAATCAAGTCTTCTGCTAAACGCCCTGCATACAATGTAGAAAGTTTACTTTCCAATTGTTTTTGACTGATGCTGACTTGGTCGCCTTCCGGTAAGAAGAAGGTTACACCTAAAGCACGTCCGCGTGGAATGATTGTCACTTTATGCACAGGATCGTGTTCCGGCACCAAATAACCAACAATGGCATGACCCGCTTCATGATAGGCGGTGGACTCTTTTTGCTTATCAGTCATGATCATGGTGCGACGTTCAGGTCCCATGTTGATTTTATCTTTGGCTTTTTCAAACTCAACCATTGTCACAGTACGTTTATTGGTACGTGCAGCAAATAACGCCGCCTCATTCACCAAGTTTGCCAAATCCGCACCGGAATAACCTGGCGTACCACGCGCAAGCGTCATTGCATCCACATCCGGCCCAATAGGTACTTTTCGCATGTGAACTTTAAGAATTTGCTCACGACCTTTCACATCAGGCAATCCAACCACCACTTGACGGTCGAAACGCCCCGGGCGGGTTAACGCAGGGTCTAAAACATCCGGACGGTTAGTTGCAGCAATCACGATAACGCCTTCATTACCTTCAAATCCATCCATTTCAACCAACATTTGGTTTAAGGTTTGCTCGCGTTCATCATGACCACCACCAAGACCAGCACCACGTTGGCGGCCAACAGCATCAATTTCATCAATAAAAATCAAACAAGGTGCATTTTTCTTCGCTTGTTCAAACATATCGCGCACACGAGAAGCCCCGACCCCCACAAACATTTCTACGAAATCAGAACCGGAAATCGTGAAGAAAGGCACTTTTGCTTCCCCGGCAATGGCTTTCGCCAATAAGGTTTTACCGGTACCTGGAGGCCCCACCATTAAAATCCCTTTTGGAATTTTACCGCCAAGATTTTGGAATTTTTTTGGCTCACGCAAGAAATCAACAATTTCAGCCACTTCTTCTTTTGCTTCATCACAACCGGCTACATCTGCAAAAGTGGTTTTAATTTGCTCTTGTGTCATCATACGCGCGCGGCTTTTACCAAAGCTCATGGCTTTACCACCACCGCCTTGCATTTGACGCATGAAGAAAACCCAAACGCCAATTAATAACAGCATCGGGAACCAAGCAATCAAGATTTGAGATAATAATCCTCTTCTCTCCTGAGGGGTGCCTTCTACTTTGACTTTTTTATTTAATAAATCATTCAATAAGTTTTTATCTTCTAAAGGAATGACAGTGGTATATTTAGCTCCATCTGCTTTGGTAACTAAAATTTCATTGTCTTCAAACTTAGCCTGACGCACCTGACCATTTTCAATATCAGTAATAAAAGTGGTATAGTCCGTTACATTGCCGTTAGAAGCCGAATTAAAACTTTGATATGCCGTTATCATTACGGCAGCAACAACAAACCAAAGAATTAAACTTTTTACCATATCGTTCAAGGCATTACTCCATACTTATAAAGTTAATAAAATGTCGCAAGGTTACTATATTTGTTTCGAAAGTGAAAGTTATCAAATTGATTGTCTTTCTTTGTGACTTCACCATTAAAACTTATAGCCGCTTGCAACGATATAAACTTCCCGAGAACGATCTCGAGAGGCCTCAGGTTTCCGAACTTTTACCACACTAAAGAGAGAACGAATCTCTTTTAAGTATTCATCAAAACCTTCACCCTGAAAAACTTTTACAACAAAACTACCTTTGTTTGCCAACACCTGTTTGCACATATCCAATGCCAGCTCAACCAAATACATTGCGCGTGGAATATCTACTGACGGCATTCCACTGAAATTCGGTGCCATATCCGACATCACCACATCGACTTTTTCTTCACCAACGCGCTCTAGCAAAGTATTCAACACATTTTCATCACGGAAATCCCCTTGCAGAAAATCTACGCCGACAATGGGATCCATTTCCAAAATATCGCACGCGATAACCCGCCCATTTCGACCGATTTGACTCACGACATACTGCGACCAACCGCCCGGTGCGGCACCAAGATCGACTACTGTCATACCCGGTTTAAACAAACGGTCCGTTTGTTGGATTTCATCAAGTTTAAAATATGCACGGGAACGCAATTTTTGTTTATGCGCTTTTTGTACAAAAGGATCTTTAAAATGTTCATTTAACCAGCGAGTAGAACTCGCCGAGCGTTTTTTCTTGCCCATAACCTGTCTTATGTTTTTTTAATGTTCTTGTATATAAAGGCTTAAGATTGACTTTTCAAGCCTCAAATCATCATTAATAAAAAAATCCACCTTTCCTCGATTTTTGACAGAAAGGTGGCGTAAATCAGAAAGGTACTTATTGTAACAATTAAAGTGCGGTCTATAAAATGATCGTTTTATTCTTATAGACGAAAATGCGATCGTGCAATGCCAAATCTAAGGCTCGGCTCAATACTGTTTTTTCTACATCGCGTCCAGCCTTCATCATGGCTTCCGCGCTATAAGTATGGTCAATATTGATCACATTTTGCATAATAATCGGACCTTGATCCAATTCATTATTAATAAAATGTGCTGTTGCACCAATAATTTTTACACCGCGCTCATAAGCTTGTTGATACGGTCTCGCACCAATAAATGCCGGTAAGAATGAATGGTGAATATTAATCACTCGATTAGGATAACGTGCCACAAATTTTGGATTTAACACGCGCATATACTTCGCCAGCACAATGTAATCCGGAGCAAATTCGTCAATTTTTTCGGCGAGCAATGCATCGTGTTCTTCACGAGTCAAATTCTGATGACTAATGCAAAAATAGGGCACATCAAAACGTTCTGCCAATGTACGCAATGCTTCATGATTTCCAATCACTGCAGCAATCTCCACATCAAGACCGCCATAGTAATTTTTCATCAAAATATCGCCTAAACAATGCGCTTCTTTCGTGACTAAAATCACAATTCGTTTACGTTTTGTACTGAGTAGGTGGCAATTCGTCCCTTCCGGCAGACTCAGTGCCAAATCGGCCAACAAGGTTTCTTCATTAAAAATGCCTTGGAGTTCCGTACGCATGAAAAAATGCTTAGTTTCAAAATCAACAAATTCATTATTATGCACAATATTTAATTGGTGCTTATAACAAATATTGGTAATTTTGGAGATTAACCCAATCGCATCCGAACAGTCGGTTAATAGTATTTTATTCTCAATCATAAATTCTGTGTCATCTTGATAAAAAAAGAAACCCATAAAAATGGGTCTCTTTTAGTCATTATTATCAATTAAATTTCAAAAGAGGACAAAGGCTTTCCTTGATCTAATTGCGCCTGAATTGCCTTCGGTGTTCTGCCTTGACCGGTCCACGTTTTTGTTACGCCATTTTCATCAACATATTGATATTTTGCGGGTCTTGTTGAACGTTTTTTAGAAACACCGCTGACTTTTTCAGAGACATCCAAGCCTAAAATTTCAGCTAATTCTTGTCTAGAAATTCCTTCTTTTTCAAGTAATTCTTTATATTTTGCGATCCGTTCTTGGCGTGCATTTTCTTCTTCTTGAGCTTTCGCTAACTCTACTTTTTTCTCAGAAACAAGCGTCTCAATCTTTTCAAGAAGATTTTCTAATTGCTCTACAGAAAAATCACGCGTAGCAAGACGCAAGCTACGAATATTAGACAATACTTTCAACACTTCACTCATTAATTTTCTCCTCTGGTATTAATATAAGTAAACTGGAATCCAAATTATGATAAACAAATTATATACCAAGGTAAATATCTATTTCTTAAATTATTTTATATCAATGACATCTCTTTTATATTGGCATTTCTCTGTTTTTATTGTAGTCTTATAGCGTCCTATACATACGTAGAGGTGCAAACGTTATAAGTATATTTTCAGAGTGGATAACGATGAAGAAAATGGAAAGGAACGTTTGCCGAAATCAGTTAAGAGTCGTTTTAGCTGGTTGGTGGCGTCTTCGAAAGAACCGTCACTGTCATAGTCAATCAAACTATGGAGCGCTACTGGTTAGGTTAGGTCTTTATTTGCCTGCCTTTTTAAATTATTTCTAGTTATTCTAAGTATTTAAAGTCAGTGGTTCTCCCTTAATTTTAGGTAGAACACCATATGGAACTCATCGATTATTCATCGTCAATTTGGTCAATTATTCCCCCATTGCTTGCATTAGCATTAGCGATTATTACACGTAAAGTGCTCCTTTCTTTGAGCGTGGGTATCTTAGTCGGCGCCGCCATGCTGGCAAATTTTGAACCGTTAAATACCTTAGTGTATTTAAAAAATAATATTGCTTCCCTCTTCATTAAAGAAGATGGATTAAATAGCAACAACATTAACATTCTTCTTTTCTTATTATTGCTTGGCGTTTTGACCGCACTTTTAAGCATGTCCGGCAGTAACCGAGCCTTTGCTGAATGGGCGCAAAAGCACATCAAAGGTCGCCGTGGTGCTAAATTAGTGGCAGCCTCTTTAGTTTTTATCACCTTTATTGATGATTATTTCCACAGCTTAGCAGTGGGTGCGATTGCGCGTCCAATTACCGATAAATTCAAAGTTTCTCGCGCGAAATTAGCTTATATTTTAGATTCGACTGCTGCGCCAATGTGCGTATTAATGCCGGTATCCAGCTGGGGCGCTTACATTATTACGCTTATTGCAGGTTTATTAGCTACCTACTCCATTACCGGCTACTCACCCATTGGAGCGTTTATGGCAATGAGCGCCATGAACTATTACGCAATTTTCTCAATTATCATGGTCTTTTTTGTTGCCTATTTTTCTTTTGATATCGGTGCGATGGCAAAACATGAAAAATTAGCACTAAGTGCAGAAGAGATTACCGAAACGCAATCTTCTGAGGTAAAAGGCCATGTACGTAATCTTGTATTACCGATTTTAACCTTAATTATCGTGACCGTTTCTGCCATGATGTATACCGGTAATGAAGCCCTAGCAGCTGACGGCAAGCCTTTCTCTATCTTAGGAGCATTTGAAAATACCACTGTTGGCGTGTCATTAGTTACCGGGGGTTTAAGTGCGGTTTTGGTTGCATCACTGTGTATTTTTGCCGATCGTTTGGTGAATGTTCCCGAATATGTTAAAGCTTGGGGCGTGGGAATTAAATCCATGTCCGGTGCAATTCTCATTCTATTCTTCGCATGGACAATTAATAATGTGGTAAGTGATGTGAAAACCGGTGCTTATTTAGCGTCTTTAGTTTCTGATACATTGCCACTTGCCTTATTACCTGCACTTTTATTTATTTTGGCATCCGTTATGGCATTCTCCACCGGCACCAGCTGGGGAACCTTCGGTATTATGTTGCCAATCGCTGCTGCGATTGCTTCTCACGCAATGCCGGGTTCTGTAGAATTTATGCTACCTTGCTTATCTGCCGTCATGGCAGGAGCCGTTTGTGGTGACCATTGCTCCCCAGTATCCGATACAACCATTTTGTCTTCCACTGGGGCGAAATGCGACCACATGGATCACGTCACCTCCCAATTGCCTTATGCCCTTACTGTGGCAATAGCAACTATTGCAGGTTATGTTGTAGTGGGGTTCACCTACTCCGGCTTACTTGGTTTTATCACTACAGGTGCCGTGCTCACCTTACTCGTGTTTATCTTTAAAAAGCGATAAATTGTGATCTCGCGCACAAAAATCAAATTTAAAATTAAATTCTGTAATTTTTATAAAATGCGACATAAAGTCGCATTTTTCCTATCCAAACTAAAAGTTAATTTATAAAATTTCAAACATGTAAACTTATGCAGAATTTTATATTGCAAAATAGGCTAAAAACCCAAATCCTCGCTTAACTTTTCAATAGACAAGCAAACCTCTTTTCGTTAAGAATAATCCGTAATGAACCAAACTTATACTATCGGTATAAAAGTGCGGTCAAAAAAAGCGATACTTTTTAAAGCAAATAGGAAGAGGTAAAAATGAAGAAATTATCGGGAGCAGAAATGGTCGTTCAATCCTTGCGTGATCAAGGTGTTGAATTTTTATTTGGTTACCCAGGTGGGGCGGTTTTAGATATTTACGATGCAATCCATACTTTAGGGGGCATCGAACACATTTTAGTACGCCACGAACAAGCGGCAGTACACATGGCTGACGGCTATGCACGAGCTACCGGCAAAGTGGGTTGTGTTTTAGTCACCTCTGGCCCAGGCGCCACCAATGCCATTACCGGTATTGCCACGGCGTATGCGGATTCCATTCCGTTAGTGGTGCTTTCCGGACAAGTTCCATCAGGGTTAATTGGTAGCGATGCCTTCCAAGAATGCGACATGATAGGCATCTCCCGTCCGGTCGTGAAACACAGCTTTTTAGTTAAAAACTCGGAAGACATTCCGACCATTATTAAGAAAGCCTTTTATATTGCCTCCACCGGCCGCCCCGGCCCTGTGGTCATTGATTTACCAAAAGATGTTGTTAATCCATTAAACAAATTTGCCTACACTTATCCGGAAGAAGTCACTTTGCGTTCTTACAGCCCAACGGTGCAAGGTCACAAAGGGCAAATCAAAAAAGCCTTAAAAGCCTTATTGGTGGCAAAAAAACCGGTGCTTTTCGTGGGCGGTGGTGTGATTTCAGCCAACTGCCACGATGCCTTAACACGCTTTGCTAAACAGTTAAATTTGCCAGTCACCTCTTCTCTTATGGGTCTAGGCGCATTCCCGGGCACGGATAGACAATTCCTCGGGATGCTTGGTATGCACGGCACTTATGAAGCCAATACGGCAATGCATAACAGCGACTTGATTTTAGGTATCGGCGTTCGCTTTGACGATCGCACCACCAATAATCTCGCAAAATATTGCCCACATGCCAAAGTGATTCATGTGGATGTGGATCCCACCTCCATTTCCAAAACCGTACCGGTGGCGATTCCGATTGTCGGCAGCGCAGAAAGCGTATTAGAGGAATTTTTATCCTTATTAGAAGATGAAAACCTTGCGAAGTCTCAATCGGATTTAACGGATTGGTGGAAACAAATCGAACAATGGAAAGCCGTGAAATGCTTAGATTTCGATCATCACAGCGGCGTAATCAAACCTCAGCAAGTGATTGAAACCATCTATCGTTTAACTCAAGGTAATGCTTATATGGCATCGGATGTAGGGCAACATCAAATGTTCGCTGCATTACACTACCCGTTCGACAAACCACGTCGTTGGATCAACTCCGGTGGGCTCGGTACTATGGGCTTCGGTTTGCCTGCAGCACTTGGCGTCAAACTGGCCGATCCAAAAGCAACGGTAGTTTGTATTACCGGTGATGGGAGTATTCAAATGAACATTCAGGAGCTTTCTACCGCCAAACAGTATGATATTCCTATCGTCGTCATTTGTTTGAACAACCATTTCCTCGGCATGGTGAAACAATGGCAGGATTTGATTTATTCCGGTCGCCATTCACAAACTTACATGAATTCATTGCCGGATTTCGTAAAATTAGCAGAAGCCTACGATCATGTGGGAATTCAAATCGCCAAATCGGAAGAATTGGAAGAAAAGCTTAAACAAGCGTTCAGCATTAAAAATAAACTGGTCTTTGTTGACATCAACGTTGATGCCAACGAACACGTTTACCCAATGCAAGTGCGTGGAGGCGCCATGAATGAAATGATTTTAACTAAACCGGAGAATGCATAATGCGTAGAATCTTATCCGTATTACTCGAAAATGAATCAGGCGCGTTATCCCGCGTCGTCGCCTTATTCTCACAACGCGCTTTCAACATCGAAAGCCTGACTGTGGCCCCCACAGATGATCCAACATTATCCCGTATGACTATCGAAACCTACGGCGATGAACAAGTGTTGGAGCAAATTGAAAAGCAATTGCACAAATTGGTGGATGTGTTCAAAGTGATTAATTTAAGCGACAGTGAACACGTTGAGCGTGAAGTGATGTTAATTAAAGTTCGTGCGCAAGGCGTTGCGCGGGAAGAACTGAAACGTTTGACGGATATTTTCCGTGCACAAATTGTAGACGTTACCACGAAGTCTTACATTATCCAACTCACCGGCACTAAAGATAAACTTGATGCCTTTGTAAACACTCTGAAAGAAGAAGCCGTTGTCATCGAAATCGTCCGTTCCGGTTTGGTGAGCTTACCACGTGGAGAAAAAGGCTATTTATAGTCAATAAATAAACACAAAGTGCGGTCAAAATTCGGAATATTTTTTGCAAAAGAAATTTAATCTATTTTTAACCAAAAAAATTCTGAAAATAGCATAATCATACTTACTTAAGCCCCATTCACGGGGCTTAATAAGTTATAGCTTCTCTCGTTACATACAAACAAAAACTGACAAAACTTTAACAAATCTTTACACTGCCATCCATAATAATCATTGAGTCAATAAGTCATTAAGTATAGAATAAGGAAATTTTTTACATTTCATTTACTTATGCTTAAAAAATTCTTTAATTATCTACATTCTCGTCTATTTTGGCTGTGGCTTTTTTGGCTTTCCTTTCTCACACAAACCATTTCTCCCGAAGATAGCATCTTTTACGGATTATTTGTTATATATATTCTCTACTACTTGATTTTTTCATTTAACCAAAAAGTATTTTGGTATTTTCTTACTTTTATTGTCATCACATTATCACTTTACTATCCTGTTTATTTATCCTATGGAAAATTAAATTCAGGCGTGGTCGCTGCATTTTTTGAAACGAATCCAGCTGAATCCTTTGAGTTTTTAGGAAAACTTAAGTTTGATCAATTTAATTTACCGCTATTATTTATATTCTCAACGTTCATCTTATACAAACTAAGAAAATCTGTTAATCCACAAGATAAAACATCAGAAAAAGAAATAAAAGAAAAGAGAATATTAAACATTATTCTTACTATATTGGCAATATTCAGTACAGTTTGGGTGCCAACTAAATTCTACTTTGAAAACAAATCAGAAGATCAAATCGATTCACATTGGACATTAGCTAATAGTCCTGTAAACCTTATTGCATTTTATGCAAATATTATTGAAAGTATTATTGATTACTATCAAGATAAAAGCGATCTTGAAAATGTACAGAATATTTCTCCTCCCTGGCATATCATTTCAGCCCAACCTCAATATAAAAACTATGTTCTAATTATTGGTGAAAGTGCCAGAAGAGATTATATGTCAACTTATGGTTTTAATTTACCTACTACTCCATTTTTAGATAAAACGACCGGCTACATTAATGCAGGTTATGTTTCCAGCGCACCGGCTACTTACCATTCATTGTTAAACTCATTGCATTTTAAATCCAAGAGAAAAGGTAAAAAAGATTATTCCTACAATATTATTACGTTGGCTAAAATGGCAGGAATAAAAACTTTTTGGCTATCAAATCAAGGTAGCATTGGCAAATATGATACGCTAACCAGTCGTTTAGGTATCAGTGCAGACTTCCACTATTTTACTAAAAAAGGCGGCTTTTCAACAAATAATGCCGATGATATGAAATTGTTAGATGAATTAAAAATTCGATTTAAAGAAAAAACCTACTCAAATAATGTAAGGCTATTTGTCATTCATTTAATGGGTTCACATCGTAATTTTTGTCAGCGACTTAAAGAAGAAGAGAAAAAACTGGAATTTATTAATGAGAGCCTATCTTGTTATGTAAATACAATTTTAAAAACAGATAAATTCATTGAGGAAACAGTGACTTTATTAAAAGAACAAAATGAACCTTACTCATTAATTTATTTTTCAGATCATGGATTATCGCATATTAACAAAGAAGATAAAAAAGAGGTTGATTTAGATTTTGGCGATAAATATAAACAAAACTTTGATGTCCCTTTTGTCAAAATCTCTAGCGATGACAATACAAGAGAAGTAGTTAATATAAAAAGAAGCGCATTTAACTTTATCTATGGGTTCTCTCAATGGCTAGGAATACAAACCGAAGAATTAAATAATCACTACGATTTTTTCTCAAATAAAGACGATGAAGAAATTAAAGTGTTTAACTTCCAAGACAATATTCCTTATGACTCATTAAAAACAGATAATATTCCACAACTTTAATCCACAACTTACTTAGGATGACATGATGAATCAATATAGTGCTACAACAGTAAAAGTCGTCTTTTTTATGTCAGGCTTTGCCGCATTAATCTATCAAATCGCATGGCAGAGAATATTATTTACTGCCTTTGGTGTGGATTTAGAATCCATCACCATCATTATAGCTGTCTTTATGGCCGGCCTCGGTATCGGCGCTTATTTTGGTGGCCGTATCGCCGACAAATTCCCCAAACACATTATTTTCTATTTTGCACTCACCGAAATTGGTATTGGTGTTTTTGGTTTTGCCAGTCCAACGCTAATAGAGTTAACAAAAAATCTATTCTTGCATTCAAGCATTGTTACCGTTGCTTTCTCTAATTTTGTATTGCTCCTTTTTCCCACCTTCCTCATGGGAAGTACATTACCTCTATTAACTCAATACTTAAACCAACATTTTGATAATATTGGAAATAATATCGGCTGGTTATATTTTACCAACACCTTAGGTGCTGCATTTGCTTGTATAAGTACTGGTTTTATTTTATTTAATCACTTAACCATTACACAAGTCATCTACTTAGCGGCTATCATTAATTGCCTTGTCGCAATCATTATTTTCTTTAAATACGGAAGAAAAGGAGTAAATCATGACAATAACTAAAAAAGCAATAATATTGTCATTCTTAAGTGGTTTCTTAAGTCTAGGGCTTGAAGTCATTTGGATTCGACTTTTTAGTTTCTATGGCGCCACCTTGCCACAAATTTTTTCTCTAACACTAGCATTGTTTTTATTAGGTATTGCTTGTGGATCGCTTGTAGGTAAAAGATTGTGTCAGTCCGGCAAAGGGAATATTAACTATATCGGATACTCGTTTATCTTTTCTTCTCTCCTTGATTGCCTGGCGATTGCTCTGTTAATTTTCTTCCCACTTCAAGGCATATTCGGCATCTTTATCGTGTCTATTTTCTTTTGTGCCTTAGCACGCGGTGTGGTTTTCCCTATCGTGCATCATCTCGGTGCTGAACAAAAGAAAACCGGTGCCGCTATTTCCAACGTATATTTCGCCAATGTTCTGGGCTGTACCATTTCACCGATATTAATCGGTTTTTATCTTTTAGATATTTTTACCACACAACAAACTTATTTCCTTATTATATTGACAACGTTGATTACTGCTGTATTTTGTGTAAAAGAGAAATGGTTAAAAATGGCCACAACTCTTGCAACTGTAATTGTGATTATAACAGCCTTTACTGCACCTGAAGAAATCATTCATTCACTGGCACAAAGAACGGATGATGATGGAAAACCGTTAAAATTAGAGAAGTTAATTGAAAATAAACATGGCTTTATTCAAGTTTATTTAAATGACGAAAACGACGAACTTGTTTTTGGCACGAACGTTTATGATGGAATGTTAAATACCAGCTTGACGCGTAACCATAATGGTATTGAACGCGCCTACTTATTACCGGTTATTGCGCCTCACGCCAAAAATATTTTAGTAATTGGCTTAAGTACAGCATCATGGACAAGGGTGCTTACCTCCATGCCGGAATTAGAATCCATGACGGTCATTGAACTTAATCCGGCGTATCCGCAGCTTGCCGGTATGTACCCTGAAATGCAAAAATTCCTACAAGATAAACGCGTTAATCTGATTACGGATGATGGTCGTCGTTGGTTAAATAAAAATCCGGAGAAAAAATTTGATTTTATCCTGATGAATATGACATTCCACTGGCGCAATTATTCCACCAACATGCTGAGTAAAGAATTTTTAACCTTAACGAAAGCGCATTTAAATCCGAATGGCTTTATTTATTTTAATACGACCAGCTCGCTTGATGCACACTATACTTCAAAAGTAGTCTTCCCATACAGTTATAGCTACATGAATATGTCATTAGCTTCGCTTAACCCGATGACTGAGCTAACTAAAGAGCAAGTGGAACACAATCTGTCCCGATTAAAGTGGGAAGATGGCCAACCGGTATTTAATTCACAAGAAGCCTTAGAAAATGGTACAAACCAAATTCTTGGCAAACCATTAATCCCATATGAAAAAATAGATTTTTCAGAATTAAATCGCAAACCTGAAATCATCACTGACGCTAATATGATTACTGAATACAAATATGGCCTTTTAAATAAATAATCCCTCAAATTAAGGAGGTTTCAACACCTCCTTAATTTTTATCTCAAACGCCCTTTTCCTCTTTTACTGAAAAATAAACCAAAAACCCACCGCACTTTTCTTTACTCTTTTGTAAATTTCTTTGTCAACGCCTTGTATTTTTCTGTACTAGTGTAGTAGTATATTGTTCATCATAGAAAGTGCGGTCATTTTTCTAAATGAATTTTTCCGTACCCCAATTCCACAATAAGGAGAAATATACATGACAAAAATTGCATTGGTGACAGGCGCTACTGCCGGTTTTGGGAACGCCATTTGCCACACGTTATTAAAAGCGGGCTATTTAGTGATTGGTACAGGAAGAAGACAAGAACGTTTAGCGCAATTAGAACAAGAATACGGCAAACAATTCTTCCCTCTCGCATTCGATATTTCGGATCGTCACGCAGCTGAAAAGGCATTAAAAACACTGCCGGCAGAATTACAAGCCATTGATTTATTGGTGAATAACGCAGGCCTTGCTCTTGGCTTAGAAACAGCGGATAAGTCCGATTTAGATGACTGGGAAAAAATGATCGATACCAACGTGAAAGGTTTGGTCACCGTAACCCGTTTGGTTTTGCCGCAAATGGTGGCGCGTAATCAAGGGCATATCATCAATTTAGGCTCTATTGCCGGTAATTATGCCTATCCGGGCGGTAACGTTTACGGCGGCACGAAAGCTTTCGTGAAACAATTCAGTTTAAACCTCCGCGCAGATTTGGCCGGCACCAATGTGCGTGTTTCCAATATAGAACCCGGTTTATGTGGTGGCACGGAATTTTCTAACGTGCGCTTTAAAGGCGATGATGCCCGTGCAGCACAAGTGTATGAAAACGTACAATATGTCACGCCGCAAGATATTGCCAATATCGTGTTATGGCTTAACCAACAACCGGAGCACGTAAACATTAACCGAATTGAAGTCATGCCGACAGCACAAACCTTTAACCCGTTAAAAGTAAGCAAAAATGACTAAGTCGCCCAGCAAACTTTCCCGTTTTTTAACTGAAATTACTGAGCCTTATTTGGCCTTTTTACGTGGGCTAACGCCTGCCTTGCTGTTTTTTGTGCTGTATATGGTGATGACGGAATACATTAAAGATCCGGAGTTTAGAAAAGGATTATTTTTCTACATTAATGAGCCTGATTTAATCGACATCGTCTATTATGTCATCCGCTGCTTTGTCGCCATTCCATTGTTAATTATGCTCTCGGCTTACTTACTCAGTTTACGGAGTTTTTACTTAAAGCAACAAAATATCCTTGCCGAGATTGGTTTTAGCCCGATGGCAACCTTTTTACTTTGGGCAATTTTTTGGTTAATTCAACTGATTTCAAGTGTATTTGTTGTTTTATTCGCTGTCATAAATTTCTACAAAATCTACGACAGCCTGTTTTTAATGTCATAAGGAAAGCCTATGTCAGACACGATTTTAAACCCTTATTTTGGGGAATTTGGCGGAATGTATGTGCCGGAAATTTTAGTGCCTGTGCTTCAACAATTAGAAAAAGCGTTTGTTGAAGCCAAAGACGATCCCGAATTTCAACGTGAATTTCAGGATCTCCTGAAAAATTATGCCGGCAGACCGACCGCACTTACGCTTTGCCGTAACTTAACCAAAGGCACCAAAGCAAAAATTTATTTAAAACGGGAAGATTTACTCCACGGCGGTGCCCACAAAACCAACCAAGTTTTAGGTCAGATTTTACTGGCAAAACGTATGGGGAAAACCCGCATTATTGCGGAAACCGGCGCAGGTCAACACGGTGTCGCGACGGCCCTTGCTTGTGCCATGTTGGATATGCCTTGCCGTATTTATATGGGAGCAAAAGATGTAGAACGCCAATCACCAAATGTGTTCCGTATGCGCTTAATGGGGGCTGAAGTAGTGCCGGTGCAAAAAGGTTCTTGCTCCTTAAAAGATGCGTGCTGTGAAGCCATGCGTGATTGGTCGGCAAATTATGAAAACACCCATTATCTTCTAGGTACGGCGGCAGGCCCTCACCCCTTCCCAACCATTGTACGCGAATTCCAAAAAATGATTGGCGAAGAAACCAAACGTCAAATCTTAGAAAAAGAAGGTCGTTTGCCGGATGCGGTGATTGCAGCGGTAGGTGGCGGTTCAAATGCAATCGGTATGTTTACGGATTTCATTGATGAACCGAATGTGCGTTTAATTGGCGTCGAACCTGCCGGCCATGGCATTGAAACAGGTGAACATGGCGCTCCATTAGGCCATGCCAAAGTCGGTATTTATTTCGGGATGAAGTCGCCGTTAATGCAAACAGAAGACGGCCAAGTGGAAGAATCCTACTCCATTTCTGCCGGGCTAGACTTCCCTTCTGTCGGCCCGCAACACGCTTATTTGCAAAGCATTGGTCGCGCGGAATACCCAAGCATTACCGATGATGAAGCCTTAAATGCGTTCCAAGCACTGGCAAAACATGAAGGCATTATTCCTGCATTAGAAAGTTCTCATGCTCTGGCGCACGCATTAAAAATGATTCATCAGGAACCCAATAAAGCACAAATTTTGGTGGTGAATTTATCCGGTCGTGGGGATAAAGACATTTTCACCGTAGATAAAATTTTAAACGAAAAAGGAATGCAATTATGAGCCGTTTTGAAATGACCTTTTCCCGATTACGCGCAAAAAAGGAAGGCGCATTCGTTCCTTTCGTTACCTTATGCGATCCAACCTTTGACCGTTCTTTTGAGATTATTTGTACCCTCGTCGATAACGGCGCGGACGCATTGGAATTGGGCTTCCCGTTTTCTGATCCGTTATTAGACGGCCCTGTTATTCAGGCAGCCAATAATCGTGCGCTCAATGCGGGCCATAGCACGGAAGACAGCTTTAAATTGCTTGCCAAAGTGCGGTCAAAATACCCCGAGATTCCAATTAGCCTATTACTTTGCGCGAATTTAATTTTTGCCAAAGGCTTGAATAATTTTTATCAACGTTGTGCGGAAGTCGGTGTGGATGCCGTTTTAGTGGCGGATATTCCATTATTGGCAAAAGAAGACTATGTCCAAGCAGCCAAAAAACACGGTGTTCAACCCGTCTTTATTTGCCCGCCGAATGCGGATCAAAAAACGATTCAAGGTGTGGCTGAAAGCAGTAAAGGTTATACGTATTTGGTCTCTCGTGCTGGCGTAACCAGCGCAGAAAACCAAGCTCACGCGGCTAACTTAGATACCCTTGTAGAACAACTCAAGGCTCACCATGCTCCGCCTATTCTACAAGGTTTCGGCATCGCCCAACCAGCGCAAGTCAAAGAAGCGCTTCAACTTGGCGCAGCCGGCGCGATTTCCGGTTCAGCAACCGTAAAAATCATTGAACGAAATTTAGAAAATCACCCCCAATGTTTAACGGAACTCGCTGAGTTTGTTCGCAGCATGAAAGCCGCCACGAAATAGTGGAAAAATAATTCCATTAAATATGGCACCTTAACGAATTAACCTTTGCTAAGGTGCTTTTTTACAACCTTTTACTTTTTCCGTAACGAGACTTCGCCTGCATTAAAATATTGCACACCCTTTTCTGTCATGAGACATAAATGACCTTGTGCATTAATCCCCTGTTCAATACCTGAAATGGTACTTTTTTCGCTTATCACATTCACTTCCGTGCCTAAATAGGCATCATATTCCAGCCATTGTTGTTGCATTTCCGCATCAATACCATGCTGTTCAAAACGCGCTAAATAACAATAAATGGTATTGACCATTTGTATGATCAGTTTCTCTCGATCAATATGTGGGAAAAACTCCGTCAACTCAGCCCAAGGTTGATCGATTTGTTTTTCTTGACCAAGAGAAACATTCATGCCGATACCAACAACCAAATTCAGTTTACCGTTAGGTTGGTTAACGATTTCCACCAAAATGCCGGCAAGTTTTCGGTCATTGACCAAAATATCATTCGGCCATTTCACTTGAAAACCGTACATATCCAATTCAACCAATGCTTGCACAATCGCCAAGCCAATCACGGTACTTAACCCATCTAGAGGTTTACGAGGATCCAATTGCCAGTAAAAACTCATGATAATTTGCCCGGCAAAAGGCGAAATCCATTGCCTCCCACGACGACCACGCCCGGCGGTTTGATATTCAGCCAAGCAAAGATCACCCTTTTTAAGATGCGCAACATGCTCTAATAAATATTGATTGGTTGAAGAAATGACCGGTTTAACCACCACCTGATAAGGTTTCAACGCCTCCGCTAGGCGTTTTTCATTTAATAAAGGTAATTCAGGGATCAAATAAAGATGATCATTTTCTAACGCAAAATACAGTCCTTGTTGCTCCATCTGGCGCACTTCTGCTAATAATTCCTCTTTGCTGCAAGCTAAAAGTGCGGTCAAATTTTCCAATGAATTTTCTACATCGCTTGTCAGTAATTCTAGTAATTTCGCCATAAATCCTTCCTGTTTTTCAGCGTTTAAACGGTGGTTATCATACGCTAAAAACGCAAATTTTTTATCATTTTTTCTTTTCAAATACAGGATGGATCTGTATAATCCGCCCGCAATATTTTTTCATCATTTTTAACTTAAAGAGAGATATTGCAATGGCATTACGCATCTTAAAAGAAGCACTCACATTTGACGACGTTCTTCTTGTTCCAGCCCACTCCACTGTGTTACCGAACACAGCTAACCTTTCTACTCAATTAACCTCAACGATTCGTTTAAATATTCCTATGTTGTCAGCGGCAATGGATACCGTCACCGAAACCAAACTGGCCATTTCCCTTGCACAAGAAGGCGGTATTGGCTTTATTCATAAAAATATGTCCATTGAACGCCAAGTGGATCGCGTGCGTAAAGTGAAAAAATTTGAAAGCGGCGTGGTTTCCGATCCCATTACGGTGCCACCAACATTGACCATCAGCGAATTAAAAGCCATTGCACAGAAAAATGGCTTTGCCGGTTATCCGGTTGTCGATGCTGAAGGTAATTTAGTCGGTATTATCACCGGTCGCGATACCCGCTTTGTCTCTGATTTAAACAAAACCGTTGCCGATTTCATGACACCGAAATCTCGTTTGGTTACAGCTAAAGAAGGAGCAAAACGTGAAGAGATTTTCCAATTAATGCACGAACATCGCGTAGAGAAAGTGTTAATTGTTGATGATAACTTCAAATTAAAAGGCATGATTACCTTAAAAGACTATCAAAAAGCAGAACAAAAACCGAATGCCTGTAAAGACGAATTCGGTCGTTTGCGCGTCGGCGCAGCGGTTGGCGCAGGCCCAGGCAACGAAGAACGCATTGATGCGTTAGTCCAGGCCGGCGTCGATGTCTTATTAATCGACTCTTCTCACGGCCACTCCGAAGGCGTGTTACAACGTGTACGTGAAACACGTGCAAAATACCCGAATCTACCGATTGTTGCCGGTAACGTTGCCACCGCAGAAGGTGCGCTTGCCTTGGCGGATGCCGGCGCTAGTGCAGTCAAAGTAGGGATTGGCCCTGGCTCTATTTGTACCACCCGTATCGTCACCGGCGTGGGTGTGCCACAAATTACCGCCATTTCTGATGCGGCTGAAGCCTTAAAAGATCGTGGTATTCCGGTCATTGCTGACGGTGGTATCCGTTACTCCGGCGACATTGCCAAAGCCCTCGCTGCAGGCGCAAGCTGCGTCATGGTCGGTTCCATGTTTGCCGGTACAGAAGAAGCACCGGGCGAAATTGAACTGTATCAAGGCCGTGCGTTCAAATCTTACCGTGGCATGGGCTCTCTTGGTGCTATGGCGAAAGGCTCAAGCGACCGTTATTTCCAATCTGATAACGCTGCCGACAAATTAGTACCGGAAGGTATTGAAGGCCGTATTCCTTATAAAGGCTTGCTCAAAGAAATCATTCACCAACAAATGGGCGGATTGCGTTCTTGCATGGGATTAACCGGCTGCGCCACCATTGATGACTTACGCACAAAAGCCCAATTCGTCCGCATCAGTAGTGCAGGCATTAAAGAAAGCCATGTGCACGATGTCACCATCACCAAAGAAGCCCCAAACTATCGCATGAGCTAATTGGGCGTTTCGAGTAATAAATAAAAAAGTGCGGTGGATTTTTAAAATAGTTCGGTATTATGTAGCAGTTGCACAAAGATTTAACCGATTAAAAACCTTAAAATCCC